>JAKAHE010000007.1 GCA_021815285.1 Nitrospirota bacterium | reverse complement strand
TTTGTGCTGAAAAATCCCGACGATGCGGCGGGAATTGCGGCCATTCTACAGTATCTCGCCTGCGAAAAGGCGCGAAACGAGGCCGGAAGAAGGGCAAGACTGAAATCGGAAACCTTTACCTGGGCAAAAACACTCCAGAAGACTCTTGAGGTTTACAGGAAAGTAATATAAAATAGCCTGTTTTTATGTGCCTTTCGGGAGAGAGCGTTTTGGATAAGAAAATCCTTCTTGGCCGCCTGGAGCAGTTTAAATCCGCCCATATCCTCGTTGTCGGGGACATCATACTCGATCGCTTCATCTGGGGCAAGGTATCCAGAATCTCGCCCGAGGCCCCGGTCCCGGTGGTTGACATAAACCACGAATCCATAATGCTCGGAGGCGCGGCAAACGTGCTCAACAACATCATCTCGCTCGGAGGGAAAGCGAGCATCTGCGGGGCCGTCGGCGATGATGAGATGGGCCGCAGGATAATTCACGAACTGAGGCTTAAGAATATCAATACGGACGGCATAATCGTGGACAGCTGCCGTCCGACTACCGTCAAGACGCGGGTTATAGCCCATAACCAGCAGGTCGTCCGTTTCGACCGCGAGAGCAAGGGCGACATCGCCTGCGCCTCGGAGGACATTATCCTCGGCTACCTGAAGGCGCATTACCATTCGTTTTCCGGGATTATAATATCGGACTACGCAAAGGGCGTCGTTACGAAGAAGCTCGTATCCGGGATTGTGAGGATGGCAAACGGCAGGAAAACACCCGTTGCGGTAGACCCGAAGGTCGGGCACTTCGATTATTATAAAAATGTCAGTGTTGTAACGCCCAATAACCTCGAAGCATCGCAGGCGGCCGGTTTCGAGATAACCGACGACGCATCTCTCGCCGCCGCCGGGAAAAAGCTTATCGAGAGGCTGAAGAGCGACGCGGTTCTGATTACCCGCGGCGAGTATGGCATGAGCCTGTTCCAAAACGGAGGAAAACCGGCTCACATCCCTACCGTAGCCAAGGAAGTTTACGACGTCACAGGCGCGGGCGATACCGTCATAGCCGTGCTGATGCTGGCCCTTTCCACCGGCGCGGACATGCGCGAGGCGGCGGTAATAGCCAACCACGCGGCCGGCATAGTCGTGGGCGAGGTTGGAACGGCCACGGTCGGCCTCGACAATTTAAAGAAAACTATAAGGCAATCGACAATATGAAAATTCTTGTAACAGGGGGAGCCGGCTTTATAGGGTCGAGCGTTGCGGAGAAGCTCCTTGCGCGCGGGGACGAAGTCGTCGTAATAGACTGCTTCGACGATTTCTACGACCCGAAAATCAAGAGAAGGAATATCGAAATGGCGCTTAAGAGCCCATCTTGCAAGCTTGTCGAAGGCGACATACGCGACCTGGAACTGCTTAAGGGACTCTTCGGGCGTGAGAAGTTCGACCGGGTATTTCACCTCGCGGCGCGGGCGGGTGTCCGGCCTTCCATAATAGATCCGCTCCTGTACGAGGATGTGAACGTGCGCGGGACGATGAACCTCCTTGAGGCGGCGAAGGAAAACGGCCTGCCGGGGTTTATATTTGCGTCTTCTTCATCGATTTACGGGAACAGCAAGAAAGTCCCGTTTTCCGAGACCGATTTCGTTGACAATCCCGTATCTCCCTACGCCGCCACAAAAAAGGCCTGCGAGCTTATATGCCACACGTATCATCATCTTTACGGCCTTAATATTTCGTGCCTCAGGTTTTTTACCGTCTACGGGCCGCGCCAGAGGCCGGAGATGGCCATACACAAGTTCACGCGGCTAATAGACCAGGGAAAGCCCGTCCCGATGTTCGGCGACGGCTCGTCCCGCCGGGATTATACATATATCGACGACATCGCGGACGGTGTGCTGAAAGCAATAGATTACAATGCGGCCTACGAGATATTCAATATCGGAGAGTCGCAAACTACGGAGCTCCGCAGGCTAATCGAGATTATCGAAAAGAGCCTCGGCAAGAAGGCGAAGATAGAACAGCTTCCCGACCAGCCCGGAGATGTCGAGGTTACTTATGCCGACATCGCAAAATCGAAGAAGATGCTCGGGTATAATCCCAGGACTAAGGTCGAGGAGGGCGTGCCGAAGTTTGTAGAATGGTATATCGAAAACAGGGAGGCGCTTTGAAAGTCGCCGCCATAATTCCCGCCCGCATGGCGTCCACGCGCCTTCCCGGAAAACCCATGCTCGACATCTGCGGGAAACCGATGGTCTGGAGGGTCTACGAGCGCGCGTCCATGGCAAGGGGAATAGACGAAGTCTGGGTGGCGACGGACGACCAGGGGGTGGTTGACGCCGTGGAGCGACTCGGAGGGAAAGCGCTTATGACAAGCCAGGATTGCGCCTCCGGGACAGACCGTATAGCCGAGGCTGCGGAGAAGATAATTGCGGATATTTACGTCAACGTCCAGGGCGACGAACCTATGATACCCCCGGCCCTGATAGAGCAGACCATCGCTCCGATGCTTGAAGACCCGTCCATCGACGTCGCCACCGCCGCGACTCCGATTGGCGTAGCCGAGGAGATATTTGATCCGTCGAAGGTAAAGACAGTCCTGGACGAGAACGGTTTTGCGATGTATTTTTCCCGCGCCCCGATTCCGTATCATAGAGACGAGTGGAAGCAGAGGACTTTCGCCGGCGGAAAATGCTTGAAGCACATAGGCATTTATGCCTACAGGCGCGACTTCCTCTTCAAGTTCACTAAGCTTCCGCAGACGGGCCTGGAGCGTGTGGAGAAGCTGGAACAGCTGCGGGCGCTCGGACACGGGTATAAGATAAAGGTATCGGTAACGGAGCTGAATTCGCTTGGCGTTGACACGCCTAAAGACCTGGACGTAATGAGACAGATTTTTTCCGAGGAGCAGAAAGCATGACTAAGTTCATTTTCATTACCGGCGGTGTTGTTTCCTCGCTTGGAAAAGGACTTGCGGCGGCCTCCATCGGAGCGCTGCTCGAGGCGCGCGGGCTCAGCGTCACTAATCAAAAGCTCGACCCGTACATAAACGTTGACCCGGGCACCATGAGCCCGTTCCAGCATGGAGAGGTTTTCGTAACCGACGACGGCGCCGAGACCGACCTCGACCTCGGCCATTACGAGCGCTACACTTCGACGTCCATGTCCCAGCTCAACAACTTCACCTCCGGCAGGATATACTTCAACGTCATCAGCAAGGAGAGGCGAGGGGACTATCTGGGCGGCACCGTGCAGGTCGTGCCGCACGTGACAGACGAGATAAAGGAAAGCATAAAGAAGGTCGCCGACGGAAAAGACGTCGTTATTGTAGAGATAGGCGGGACGATAGGCGACATAGAAAGCCTGCCGTTCCTCGAGGCAATCAGGCAGTTCAAGTACGACATCGGCGCCTCCAACGTCATATACATCCATCTCACCCTTGTGCCGTATATCAACGCTGCGGGCGAGCTCAAGACTAAACCGACGCAGCACAGCGTGAAGGAAATGCTCTCCATAGGCATTCAGCCGAACATTCTGCTCTGCCGCACGGACCGCCCGCTCCCGGCGGAGATGAAGAAAAAGATTGCGCTCTTCACGAACGTCGAGAAAGAGGCAGTCATAACGGCAAAGGACGTCGGCAATATCTACGAAGTGCCGCTCAACCTCCACGAGGAAGGGCTTGACGACCAGATAATAAAATTCCTGAAACTCCCTGAAAAACAGCCGGATCTCTCCGGCTGGCAGGATGTCGTAAGGCGCATAAACAACCCGCGCAAGAACACGACCATCGCCCTTGTCGGCAAGTATGTGGAGCTTAAGGAGTCCTACAAGAGCCTGCACGAGGCGCTGGTGCACGGCGGCGTCGCCAACGACTGCCGTGTCAATATCGAATGGGTGGACTCCGAGGAGATAGAGACTCACGGGCCTGAGAAATATCTCATGGACGTGCATGGAGTCCTTGTGCCCGGCGGGTTCGGGAGCAGGGGGATAAGAGGCAAAATCGCCGCAGTCAGATTTGCGAGGGAGCGCCAGGTTCCATATTTCGGAATATGCCTTGGGATGCAGGTGGCCGTAATCGAATTCGCCATGAACGTCTGCGGCAAGTCCGGCGCGAACAGCACGGAGTTCGACGTCAGCGCAATCGACCCCATAATCTACCTCATGGAGAGATGGTACGACTACCAGAAGCAGGCAGTCCAGACCCGCACGAGCCAGTCCGACATGGGCGGCACGATGCGCCTCGGCGCCTATCCCTGTGTGCTAAAAGACGGCACGATGGCACGCGAGATGTACGGGAAATCAGAGATTATGGAGCGTCACCGCCACAGGTACGAGTTCAATAATTTATACCGCGATATGGTCTGCAAACACGGGCTCAATATTTCCGGCACGTCTCCCGACGGCGAGCTTGTCGAGATTGTCGAGATACCGGGGCACCCGTGGTTCCTGGGCTGCCAGTTCCACCCGGAATTCAAGTCCCGCCCGCGCGACCCGCACCCGCTCTTCAAGGGGTTCATCGGCGCGGCGCTGAAGCACCAGCAGTCCGAGGAATTGTCGCTGTAGCCCTTAGGCCCTCCAACCTCCTATAAGGCGAGGGGTTAAGGAGTCTCATTCTGAGCGGAGCGAAGAATCTGTATTTTATGATACGCGAAATTAAAATAGGCAATGTTAAAATCGGCGGCGGCAATCCGCTCGTTTTGATTGCCGGGCCGTGCGTCATCGAGTCCGAAACGAAGCTGATGGACGCCGCCGAGCAGGTCGTGAAGGCCGCCGCAGACCTGCGCGTGCCGCTGGTGTTTAAGAGCTCGTTCGACAAGGCGAATAGAAGTTCGTCGTCCTCCTACCGCGGCCCCGGTTTGAATGATGGCCTGAAGCTTCTCGCAAAGGTTAAGGAGACGTTCAAGGTTCCTGTAATCTCCGATATTCATCTCCCGGAGCAGGCGGCGCCTGCGGCGGAAGTTCTTGACGCGCTACAGATACCGGCGTTCCTCTGCCGCCAGACGGACATCCTCCAGGCTGCGGCGAGAACCGGCAAACCAGTGAACGTGAAGAAGGGCCAATTCATGTCCCCATGGGAGATGAAAAACGTAATAAGCAAGCTAAAAGAGGCCGGTTCAGGCGACATAATCCTTACCGAGCGCGGCGCGTTTTTCGGGTATAACAACCTTGTCGTGGACTTCCGCTCGCTTGTCGTGATGCGCGAGTTCGGATATCCCGTGATATTCGACGCCACGCACAGCGTCCAGCTTCCCGGCGGCGGCGGGGACAAAAGCGCGGGCGACAGGCAGTTTGTAGCGCCCCTTGCGCGCGCGGCTGCGGCTGTCGGCGTGGACGGCATTTTCATGGAAGTCCATCCCTGCCCCGGCGAGGCCCTCTGCGACGGGCCGAACATGGTGGACATCTCCGGTATGTGCGCGATAATAAAGCAGATTATTGCAATCCGCGCGGCGGAGGCATAATGCTCGACAGCGCGAAAAAAGTCCTGAAAATCGAGGCCGAGGCGATACTTGCCCTTATCGACAGGATTGATGGCGGGTTTACGCGGGCGATGGAGATAATACTTGCCTGCAAGGGCCGCGTAGTCGTTACAGGCATGGGGAAGTCCGGCCTGATCGGGAAGAAAATCGCCGCAACGCTTGCCTCCACGGGCACTCCGGCCCTGTTCCTCCACCCCGCCGAAGGCATACACGGAGACCTTGGGATGGTCATGAAGGGCGACGTGATTATCGCCATTTCCAATTCCGGGGAGACGGAGGAAATCGTAAAATTACTCCCTGTTTTCAAGAGGTTGGCGGTTCCCGTAATAGCCCTGACGGGCGGGACGGCTTCCACGCTTGCAAGGGCCGCCGAGGTTACGATAGACGTGGGCGTTTCCGAAGAGGCGTGCCCGCTCGGCCTTGCGCCGACGGCCTCGACCACCGCCGCGCTCGCAATGGGGGACGCTATGGCCATTACTCTTCTTGAAAAACGCGGGTTTAAAGAGGAGGATTTCGCCTGCTTCCACCCTGGCGGAAGCCTTGGGAAAAAGCTTCTTCTGCGGGTCGAGGACCTCATGCACAATGGGCCGGAAGTGCCCGTCGTAAAAGCGAAAACCTTGATGCGGGAGGCGCTCTTCGAGATAACCTCGAAGAAGATGGGCGTCACGACGGTGGTGGACGATAACGGCAAGCTCGTCGGTGTTATAACCGACGGTGACTTGAGGCGCTATCTTGAAAAATCGGACGACCTTTTCTCAAAAAGCGCCGGGGAGCTTGCGCACGGCAACCCAAAGATAATAAACAGGAATTCGCTTGCGGCTGAGGCCGTCTCGGTAATGGAGAGACACTCCATAACCTCGCTTCTTACCGTGGACGGCGAGGGCCGCCCGGACGGGATAATCCACCTGCACGACCTTTTGAAGGCTGGAATAGTATGAAAAAACAAGGAGTTGAACAAAGCCGGATGTCAATAGAAGAGATAAGGCGCAAGGCCTCGAAAATAAAGCTTTTTATATCGGACGTGGACGGAGTCCTGACCGGAGGACAGATAATACTCGACGATAACGGCGTGGAATACAAGGCTTTTCACGTCCGGGACGGGCACGGAATAAAGCTCCTGATGCGCGCCGGAGTGGAAGTGGCGCTCATTACTGGCAGGAATTCCAAGGTGGTCGATATCCGGGCAAGTGAGCTTGGCATAGAGCACGTGATTCAGGGGGCGCACGAAAAAATCCCGGCATATCAAGAACTTAAGGACAGGCTTGGCGTGAAGGACGAGGAGGTCGCCTACATCGGGGATGATAATGTTGACATGCCGGTTATGAGGCGGGTCGGGCTTTCGATAGCGGTTGCGGACGCCGAACCGTATGTCATGGAGACGGCGGACATGGTAACGGAGAGGCGCGGAGGAGACGCCGCAGTGCGCGAGGCAATAGACTTCATCCTTAAGGCGAGGGGGGACTGGGACAGGATAAACTCCAAATATTTCAATAAGTAACGTCATGCGAGCCCTGCCAGTTTTCACGGTTATATAAATAATATTCTATTAGTCTGCAACCTCGAAAACTCACCCCGTCCCCGCACCCCGTTTTTCGCTTAAAATAGCCTTTTTATGGCATTTTTTGCACTATTCTCGATACCGGCGTAAAAACGCGCTTTTTTTTATTTTTTATCTTAATAATCTGCAAGTTAAGAATATAATTCGGAATTGCTATGGACAATGAACTTTCCCGACTGATGATATTTACTATTCAGCGCTCGCCTTGCAATATAAGTAAACAGCGTCAGTCATTCCCGAATGGTTCTATCGGGAATCCAGGTTTTGTTTTTTCCCTCCCCACTTTGTTCGCGATAACCAGATTCTTCTTGATAATCTGCCCCGCGATGCTGTAAAATTCGCAAGGCGTCAACTAACCGGAAAATGGGGATAAACCGGCCTTGAATCTCCCGAATGCACTCACGCTCTTAAGGGTCCTGCTGATACCGGTATTCATTCTGTTTCTGTCGTCTTACACTCCGCTCGACATTCCTCTCAGCACGCGGGCCTTTATCTCAACCGGTATTTTTTTTATCGCATCTATGACTGACTGGCTGGACGGCTACATTGCAAGGAGCACCGGCCAGATAACGAAGCTCGGAAAACTGTTCGACCCCATAGCAGACAAGCTTCTTACGTCGTCCGCGCTCATACTCCTCGTATCGCTCCACGGGCAGGTGCCGGCATGGATTGCGATTGTCATAATCGGAAGGGAATTCGCCGTGACGGGGCTTCGCGCGGCGGCGTCTTCGGCGGGTTACGTCATACCCGCCGCGGAAGGCGGAAAGGCGAAGATGGTCTTCCAGACCATAGCCATTATCGCGCTTCTTCTGGACATCGGAACAAAATTCACGTATTTCGACGCATACTGGATCGGCACGGTCGCGCTATGGATTTCCATGATACTTGCCGTAATTTCAGGAATCCAGTATTTTGTCGAGTATTGGGATAAAATCGGCCTGTCCGGGGAGGGGGAGCGGTGATCTGGTTATTCTGCGCGCTGGCGTATCTTATGGGCTCTATCCCGTTCGGCCTGATTGTCGCAAAGGCATATGGAGCGGACCTGCGCTCCGGCGGCAGCGGGAATATCGGCGCCACAAACGCGCTTCGGGTAATTGGGAAAAAGGCGGGCGCGCTTACGCTCTTGGGCGACATGCTCAAAGGGGCGGCGGCGGTATTGATAGCCCTGAAATTTGCCGGATACGAGGCGGGGGTCGTTGCGGCCGGCGCGGCTGTAATCGGGCACGATTTCCCGGTGTTTGCGAAGTTCAAAGGAGGGAAGGGGGTCGCCACGAGCCTGGGGGTCCTTCTGGCGCTTGAGCCTTACATCGGTATTTCATGCCTGTCGATATGGGTAATCGCATTTCTCGCGTTCCGGATATCGTCCGTAGGGGCGCTGGCGGCTTTCGCAGCCCTGCCCGTCCTGGTTTTAACATTAAAAAGCTTTAACTATCCGTTGATTATACTTTCTTTTTTCCTGGCATTTATGATATTTATAAAACACCATGAAAATATAAAGAGGCTCATCAGGGGGGAAGAGAAGGGGTTTTCCGGAAAACAACATTAAGAGAGCGATACGCAGGTCAATATGCCGCTTAAGAAAATAATCGTTTTTATAGCCTTGATGCTCGCGTTTTCGGCAATATCCTTCGCCCAGGATACGTCGCCCGCTCCAGTTCCCGCTCCTCCGTCTAAAGCGACGGATATTTCATACATAAACAGCCAGGTCTACCAGAGGCTCTCGGACGTCCGGAAAAAGCTCGACGCCAAGGACTACGAGGGGGCCAAGGAAGGTCTCAGGCAGCTTGAAAATTTCTGCCTCGACCTCGGCATCACATCTTTCGAGCCTCTGTCCGCGTCGATGCTGAAACAGGCGGATTCCCTCCTGGACGAAGACGACCCGGGCGGCGCGCTGCTTCTGATTGATTCAGCCGCCAGAATCTCTCCCTGCTATCCTCCCGCGTATTTCGCAAAGGGGTGGGCATATCTTGCCCAGGACAAGATGAAGTTCCTGATGACGCTCGATGCGTTCCGGGAGGGCTTCGTCAGGTCCATGAATGATTTCTGGTGGCCGTTTCTGTACCTCGGAAACAAGTTCACGAGCCTGCTATTTACGCTCGCCGCGGTATTCTCGCTCTTCGGTCTGTTCATGGCGGCGAGGTATTCCGCTCTCCTTGCGCACGACATCTCGGAGGCGCTGAACAAAAGAGATCTGGAGCCGCATATCAAATATATCGGCCTGCCGGCGTTTTTCCTTATAGTTCTCGCCCTGCTCGGATACTGGTGGGCGGCGACGATATGCTTTCTTTCGCTGTGGGTATATTTCAACAAGAAGGAAAAGGCGCTCGCTATCGGCTTTTTTGCGCTGCTGATATTCATGCCGGAGATAATAGGGTATTACGCCAACTTCCCGCAGGCGGGCGGCAACAGACTCCTGTGGGTTATGGATGCGGTAAACAAGGGACAGCTTGGCAACGGGACAGAGAACTACCTGGAATCCCTGACACAGCAGGAGCCGGAAAACGAGCCTGCGGCCATGACGCTGGCCCAGTTCTACAAAAAATCAGGCCGGTATGACGACGCGGCGGCTATGTATGAAAAGCTGCTGAAGCAGTCGCCGTCAAACTCCGCTTATATGAATAACCTGGGCAACGTATATTTCCTGAGCGGGAAGGACGCCGACGCGATAAGCGAGTACAAGGCGGCAGTTAACGCGGCCCCGAAAAGCCCGCTGCCGTATTTCAACATGAGCCAGGTCTATGGAGACAGGCTGATGTTCACAGAGAGGGGAAAGGCCGACCTTGCGGCAAGAGAGCTCGACCCGGACCTTATCTCGACGCTCAGGGACAAGGCCGGCAACCAGCCGGTGAGGATGGTATTCGACGAGCCCGTGCCTGCCCGGACGTTCTGGAAGATTGCCTTCGCCGCAAAGAATGCCGGACTCGCGGATTCGCTGTGGGATATGACCGTAAAAGTCCTGCCGTTAAACGGGGCTCCTGTCGCCGGGCTTTCGTTTATTTTGCTCGCATTTGCCGTGAGCGCGCTCAGAAAAAAAGGGGCGTTTTCCCATTTCTGCGCAAAATGCGGGAGGGTGAGCTGCCGGAAATGCCAGAAGCCCAATTACAACAAGGAACTCTGCCCGGAATGCCACCAGATATTCGTAAAGCTGGAAGGCGTGGAGGCGAGGGACAGGGTGCACAAGATGCTCGAGGTGCGGGAAAGAGACAGAAAAAATTTGCTCTTCTGCCGCTCCGTATCTTTAATTCTGCCCGGAAGCGGACATTTCCTGTCGGGGCATCCGTTCAGGGGATTCCTGTTCATGGGTGGATTCATATTTTTCGTGAAAGACATATTCTTCGGCAGGTTTCTTTCCGTCCCGTACGAATTCCGGCTTCCGTTCATCCGTCCGGATATCCTGTTGATGTGTTTGCTGTTGCTTGTATTTTATCTTACGGCGCAGTTCAGCCTGCGCAAGACGATATGAGGCTATAATGGCGCTCGAAGGAACCATAAAAGAATTCGGTCTGGCGGATATATTCCAGCTTATCGGCCTGCAGAAGAAAACGGGCACGCTTTTCCTCAAGGGTCTTGACGCCACGGTCAATATACATTTTGAAGATGGGGCGGTGGTAAAGATAGACGAAAGCGCAAAGCTGCCCAAATACCTTACCGGCATGATACTTGTTAACCTCGGCAAGGTAAAGCCGGAACAGCTCGAAGAAGCGCTCGAAATACAGAAGACGACCGCCCGGAAGATCGGGAGCATACTGATAGGTCAGGAGGTAATAAACAAGGACGACCTCAAAAACGCGCTTTCCTTCCAGATGAAAGAGGCGGTCTACAGGGTTTTCAGGTGGAAGGGCGGTGACTATAAATTCTACCAGGACAAGGTGGACTACGACCGCGACACCATAATTCCTTTAAGCTCCGAACACCTCCTGATGGACGGCGTAAGGATGCTCGACGAATGGCCTAAGCTCGAAAAAATACTACCATCAGCCGATACCGTTCTCAAGAAGGACGAGCAGAAGACAATACCGGAAGAAGAAGAGGCGGCTGCCGGCGAAGAGATATTCTCGTATGAATCCGGGCCGGATGGTCTTTCCAGGGAAACCGTCGAGACTTTCAGGCGTATCCACGGGAGCCGGACGGTTTATGAAATTATCGAATCCTCTCCGCTCGGCGAGTTCGACGCTTCAAAGGCGATTGCTGAGCTTATTCAAAAAGGCTATCTCCGGAAGACGGAATCCATTCCGGAGATTGTGCTGCACGAAAAGGCAATCAGGCGCACGACAGGTATTTCCGAATGGTACCGCTATATACCATATCTCATCGTGTTCATAAGCCTGGTATTGATTGTCTTTCAGATTACTGGCACAAGGAAGATAATGAACCCCAGGGTGACAAAGTTCCCGGATATAAAGGTATCGTTCTGTTCAAGCCAGGTGCAGAAACTTAAAGAGAATGCCGAGCTTTATTATTTTGACTACGGTCTTTATCCCCAGGATGCCTCGCTGCTGAAAAAAATGGGGTACGACGCCCATATAATCGACCCCTGGGGAAAGACGTTTCTTTTGAATTACAGCGGCGGAGAGGCTATTATCACGAGCGCCGGCCCGGACGGTTCGTTCGGCACGACAGACGACATTTCCAGCAACCCTTAGCGAGTTTACATAATATATCTTATAGGACATTTTGATTATCCGGGCAAAAAAGATATTGCCGGTAACTGCACCGCCAATCGACAACGGCGCTATTGTAGTTCAGGGGCGCAGGATAACCGCAATCGGCAGGGAATCCGGCATAATAAAGAAATATCCGGCGGAGATTGTCGTTGATCTGGGTAAGCGGCTTGTCATGCCGGGGCTGATAAACGCCCACACCCACCTCGAACTATCGCACCTTAAAGGCAAAATCGGAGAACGGCGCGAGTTTTTCGACTGGATAATCGAGCTTGTCGAGACCAGGCGAAAGCTTGGCCTAAAGGGTCTTAAGCTGGCCCTTAGGGCCTCGCTTATGGAGCTTCTGACCACCGGCACGACCTGCGTCGGCGACATATCCGCAACCGAGGCCGCGCTTCCGATGCTCTCAAAAAGTGGACTCCGGGCGACTGTATTCCTTGAGGCTCTCGGCCCGGACGAGAGCAAGGCGGAACAGGTTTTCAGGGGCCTGAAGTCCCGGCTGGAAAAGCTCGAAGCCCTGCCGGACAGGATAGCCATTGGAGTTTCGCCGCATTCTGTATACTCGCTATCTCCATTATTAATTAAAAAGATAGCTATGTATACATCGGAAAATGGTTTACCATTAAGCATTCATCTGTCTGAAAGCAAACATGAAAATCTATATGTTAACGGCAAGGCATCAAGCCTCGACGGCTACATGAAACACTTCGGATGGGAAGGCATAAAAAGGGGAAAGGCACGCTCTCCACTGAGCGTGCTGAGCCGGGCTGGGCTTGAGAATTTTGCGGCTGCGCACTGTGTGCATATATCCAGACATGACATCAACTACATGAAAAACAAGGGGATTTCCCCGGTTTTCTGTCCCAGGAGCAATTATTTTCTCGGCGTAGGCAGGGCGCCCGTCGAAGACATGACACAGGCCGGCGTCAACATTGCCATCGGGACCGACAGCCTGGCAAGCAACGTCAACCTGAACCTCTGGGACGAGATGCGTTTTGCATACCTTGTAAGCCGTCTCCCGGCGCGGAATATCGTGGAAATGGCAACGATAAACGGGGCCACGGCCCTGGGGCTGGAAGGCGTAACCGGCTCCCTTGCGCCTGGCAAGGAGGCTGATATTATCGCAGTACACACCGATGCCGCAAATTCTAAAGACCCGTATTATCCACTGCTTATGGAAACGACGCAGGAGGATGTCTCCACTGTCATTGTCCAGGGCAAACCTCTGCATTCAACCGATGGATACATCGAATATGGATTTTAAAGAACTGGAAAAAAAACTACTCTCCGGCGGACGCATGTCCGATGCCGAGGCCGCTGAACTCCTCCAGGCAGAGGATATTTTCTCCCTCGGAGAATTGGCGAACCGGGTATGCGAGAAGAAGAACAAGAAATTCATCCACTTTATCAAGAATAGACACATAAACCCTGGAAATATATGCATTAATCGCTGTAGATTCTGCGCATTCAGCCGGAACGCCGGAGAGAAAGGCGCTTATGCATACACAATCCCCCAGATGGTTCGCATGGCAAGAGAGGTAAAGGGAAAGGTAAGCGAGTTCCATATCGTCGGCGGGCTGAACCCGACCATGGGCGTAGACTTCTACTCAGATCTTTTCAAGGCATTAAAAAAAGAGATTCCGGGCGTATCAATCAAGGCCTTGACTGCGGTTGAAATAGATTATCTTTCAAGGCTTTCTGGATATAAAATTAATAAAACACTTGAAATATTAAAAGAGGCCGGACTCGATTCCATGCCCGGAGGCGGCGCGGAGATATTCCGGCAGAGGGTGCGCGGCCAGCTCTGCCCGGAGAAGATAGACGGCAAAAGATGGCTGAAAATAACCGAAACGGCGCATAAATCCGGCATAAAGACCACTGCGACAATGCTTTTCGGACACCTGGAATCATACAAAGACAGGGTGGATCACCTCAGGAGGCTCCGGGCGCTCCAGGATAAAACCGGAGGCTTTCTCGCCTTCATCCCCCTGCCCTTCCACCCCAAGAACACGAGAATAGAAAATACGCACCCGCTTAGCGGCCTGGACATACTCCGGACTATTGCCGTCTCAAGGCTGTATCTCGACAATTTCGACCATGTCAAGGCCTACTGGATAATGACGGGGGAAAAGCTCGCCCAGACCTGCCTGCTATTTGGCGCGGACGATCTCGACGGCACGGTTCTCGAAGAAAAAATAGCCCACGACGCCGGGGCCGAGAGCAAGGAGGCCATGACCGTCGAAGAGATAACGAACATTATAAAGAAAGCCGGAAAGGTGCCTGTCGAGCGGGACACTTTCTACCGCCGGCTCAAGGTATGGAACTGATGAAAACGCTGTTAAAGAAAGCGGTAGACGGCAAACGGCTTACAAAGGAGGAAGGGCTTTCTCTCTTTCTTGGTTCCGACCTTTTGTCTCTGGCCAAGGCTGCGGACACAGTGAGAAAGCGCCTGCACCCGGAAGGCGTTGTTTCCTTCATAATAGACAGGAACATAAACTATACCAATATCTGCGTAAACCAGTGCAGGTTCTGCGCTTTTTACAGGGATGAAAGCGCCGACGATGCGTATCTCCTCTCGGACGGAGTTGTATTTGAAAAAATCAGCGAGACTGTCGAGGTCGGCGGCACGCAGATACTCATCCAGGGCGGCCTGCACCCCAGGCTGGACATCTCATACTACCAGAGGCTGTTCTCCGGTATAAAGAAAAGATTTTCCGTTAATATTCATGGCCTTTCTCCTGCCGAGATAAAGCATATTGCTAAGAATTCAGGGCTATCCATCAGAGAAACCTTGATTAATCTTAAAAAATCCGGGCTGGATTCTATTCCCGGCGGCGGCGCAGAGATACTTGTAGACAGCGTCCGGGGCGAGGTAAGCCCGAAGAAAATATCGTATGAGGGGTGGCGCGAGGTGATGCTGACAGCCCAGGAGCTTGGCTTTCCCACTACGGCGACAATGATGTTCGGGAGCGTCGAGCGGCCCGAGGATATAGTCGAGCATATTTATCGGGTGCGGGATATGCAGGACGCGCATCACGGCTTCACCGCCTTTATCCCCTGGACGTATCAACCCGGCAATACGGAGCTTGGAGGCAGGACGGCGACAAGCGTGGAATATCTGCGGGTTCTGGCGTTTTCGCGGCTGTTTCTGGATAACGTCCCGAACCTCCAGGCCTCGTGGGTTACACAGGGAGCGGCAATGGCTCAGGCGGCGCTAAGGTTCGGGGCGAACGATTTCGGCAGCACAATGCTCGAAGAGAACGTCGTGGCCGCTGCGGGAGTAAAAAACCGCCTGGATACAAAAGATATTATATATCTAATTAAAAATGCAGGTTTCGCTCCTGCGCAGCGCGACACCAAGTATTCGATTTTAAAGGTTTTTTAGGCCGGGCTATAAATTCTCCTGTGTTTTCCTTGCCTTAAGCCTCCAATCCACAATTTCTGTGGAAAATCTGTTGAAAACGCTGTTAAGAATAAAACAATTCCTCTCCCGGCAACAGTCGGGAGAGGGTGCTTAAAAATTAAGCATCTTTAAAAAATATAAGCAATTTTTAATCTGAAAACAGTTGTCATTTAAATGACGGAAACCCATAAAATATAAAAATTAATGTCAAAAAATCAACGGCTGGATACCTTAACCAGCAGATCGCGCAAGGACTGGTTGTCCCGGATGCCTTTGTTGATGAGTTTTGCGAGCACCTTGTCGAGCCGCTTTATCAGCTTGTTACGGTCGGAAGTAGTTATTTTGTTCTCCGATTCCGCCTTGTAATCCGACCAGAGCACGTCGCCGGTCTTCACATCCAGCACGTAAAGCTTAAGCGAGCCGGTGACTTTGACATGGTTTCCGACAAGTTTTTTCCTGGAATCCGCCATAAAATCCATGACCTTGGCCCCGAAGGCCACCTGAACGTCCGGATACTGCTCCATCAGCTCTTTACGGACCTTTTCCGCATTCTGCCTGTCGAGCGGAGTTGGAAGCCCTGTCCTGACCATCTTTACACCGAGCCGGCCCAGTTCCATCTCGATTGCGTCCCGGAATACATCCTCAACTGTCCTGTCGTTGATTTCATACCGCACGTTTCCGCTGTAATCCGTGCGCTTTATTACCTGTTTTGGATACGCCTGAGTCCCCTGTCTCGCATCCATGACCGGCAAAAGCGTCCCGATTACGGGCTTTGGTATCATCGTTACCTGACCCTGGTTCGCGTCATATGATACATTCAGCCTTTCGCTGGCGCACCCGCTAAAAACAAATGTCAACGAAATCAATGCGCTAACAGCAACAACCTTAAGTTTCATATTAACTTTACCTCCTTTGGATGATCAGCCTGCCTGGAGTTCCTCTACAAGAGAAACCGGCGCCGGGCGCACATCGATTGTCCTCGTTTCCTGCCCGTATGATATGTTTATTGCAACGGAATCGAGCCCTTTGTTATCGGCATATCTTGCCGTAATCCTCGCCGCGAGTTCTATCTCGCCCTCGCTCGGTTCCCCCCTAAAAACGGACATAGGCCCAGGAACGTCCCTTGCCATTATTATAACCTCTCTATCCCCGGAGAGCGCAAGGAGCTTCTCGTTGTCCTTCTCGTTTCTTCCGACGTGCAGACTGCCCCCGGGGAATTTAAAGAACCTGCCCACCGTAAGGAACTGTATGTCCCGCGCCTCAACTTCGCCCTCTTTTTTGTAAAGGAGTTCCTGTATCCTCTTGGAAAGTATAGGATCCGTCAGCATACAGCCTCCTGCGGGCGTCGCATAGTCCTTTATCCCGAATCTTTCCGCAAGAGCCATCTGTCCCTTCCTGGAACGGCCTGAGAAAGCATACAGCTTCTCACGGTCGATAAGCCCCTTCTCTTCAGGGATTGTCGGCGGCATAAGCTTCGCGCACAATGGCCGCAGCAGAAAACCCTTAATCCCCGAGTCCCGCTCCACAATGCTCATCGCGTCCCGTCTCTGGGACATGGGCCTTTGCCCGAGCACCTCGCCGGAGATTATAAAGTCCGCGCCTTCTTCGAGCATAAGCCCCCTTGCCTTCTTCATCATGAATATCTTGCAGTCGAGGCAGGGGTTGAAGTTCTTTCCGTAGCCGTATACAGGGTTTCTTGCCATCTCTATGTATTCCGGCGAGACGTCGATTATCCGGACGCTAAGTCCATATTTTTCCTTGAAATCCTCTGCGGCCTCGGCCTCTTTTCCTTTGTTTTTGTAGCCGAAGAACGGCGTGATGAAGTGCAGCGCGGTAACGTCAACGCCCTGCTCCATCACTACCCTGGCCGCAAGCAGGCTGTCCAGACCGCCGGAGAAAAGAGAAAAAGCTTTAACCATCTATAGTTACCTATTTGAGGGTTGGCCTGTCATTGCGAGCAAAGCGAAGCAATCTCCGTTCTTATAGCTGAGATTGCCGCAGCGTTCCGCTCCTCGCAATGACAAACGCTATTCCCCACTTTGAATTACACCGGTTGTCGATTTTCTGTCCGCGCCAAGTATTTTAACATCGATTGGCCTGCCGGGGGAGGCATTTCTGCCGTCGAAGGCGACCCGGACGTAATTATCCGTAAGCCCGGAGAATTCGCCGCACTTTTCCTCCGCGACGACAGTCATAGTCTTTCCGACGAGCGAAAGACGAAAGTCCAGGTTCTTACTGCCGCCAAGCGCCCTGAGACTCTCGTTTCTCTCGCGCTTCACGTCCCCCGGCACATGGTCTCCCATCGCGTACGCCCTCGTGCCCTTCCTGGGAGAATAGCTGAAGACGTGGAGATAGTTTATTGGAGAGTCATCTACGCGTCTCAGCGTCTCTTCAAATGCGCCTTCGTCCTCGGCGGGATAGCCGACAATCACGTCCGCGCCTATGCACGCGCCGGGGGCGGCGGCGTCAATTTTTTCTGCGATTGCAAGATAATCTTCCCACGCATATCCCCGGCCCATGGACGCCAACACCTTGTCGCTTGCGCTCTGGAGCGGCACGTGGAAATGTCGGCAGAGTTTTTCGTGTCCTATCAGTTCAATAAGAGCGTCGTCAATCTCCATCGGCTCGACGGAACTCAGGCGCAACCTTCCAAGCCCCGGTATTTCCAGGAGCTTTGAGACCAGCCCCGAAAGCCGCAAGTCTCCCGAATCCTTCCCGTATGCGCCGAGATGCACGCCTGTAAGCACAATTTCATAATATCCACGGGCAATCAGTTCGTCCGCCTTTGCCAGGACGTTTTCCGGTTTTGAGCTCCTGGAGCGGCCACGCGCATACGGGACTATGCAATAGGAACAGAATGAGTCGCAGCCTTCCTGAACCTTCAGGAAAGCGCGCGAGCGCGGCTCGAGCCGCATCGGATTTGACGGCAAAACACCAACGTCAGAATAACCTTGTTTGTCATTGCGAGGAGCCAGCGGCGACGCGGCAATCTCGGCTTTTAAGACCTGAGATTGCTTCGTCCGGCCCGCTATCGCGGGTGCCCCGGCTCGCAATGACAGACATGAACCGCCAGTCAACCGGCCAATAATATCCGGTATGGTTTCCCGCCGGTCGTTGCCTACGACTGCGTCAACGCCGCCGATTTCCTTTATAACGTCCGGAGCGACCTGCGCGTAGCACCCCGTAACAAGCACCTTGCCGCCGGGATTCCTGGCCTTCACTGCCCGGCGTATCTCCTGGCGGCACTGGTAATCGCTCTTTCCCGTAACGGCGCAGGTGAAGATTACCTGCACGTCAGCTTCGTCAGGCGATGCCGCAGCCTGTACGCCGCGCGCCGAAAGGCTCTCGCCAAGCGCCGCCGCGTCGAACTGGTTTATCTTGCAACCGAGGGTTTTTATATGGAATTTCATTCTATAACGCCTATCAGCGAATGCTTTCTGCCTTCGATAATCTTCACCTGCACAAGCCTTCCGACAAGCTCAAGCTTACCCTCAAAGTTCACAATCTTCCCCTGCCTCGTCTTGCCGGTGAGCCGCCCGGTTTCGCCCGACTTGTCCGACCCTTCAACCAGAACCTCCTCGAGCATGCCGACGCGGGCATCTATTTTTTCCTGCATTATCCTGTCCTGGACTTCCAGAACCTTGTACAACCGCTCGTCCTTTACCACCTCCGGGAGATGGCCCGGCAGCTTCAGCGCGGCTGTATTCGGCCTTCTGGAGTATTTGAAAGCGAATATGCCGTCGTAGCGGATATCCTCAAGCGCCAGAAGCGTCGCCTGGAAGTCGTCTTCCGTCTCTCCGGGGAACCCGGCGATGATGTCTGTCGATACGGCGAGGTCGGGGACGGCGTCTTTCAGCGCGCCGAGCCTGTTCATGTAGTCGGCGAATGTGTATTTTCTGTTCATCCGGGCAAGCACGTTGTCGGACGCGGATTGCAGAGGCAGGTGTATCGCGTTGCAGACTTTAGGGAGCATGGCCATAGCGTTTATAAGGCTATCCGAGAGGTCCTTCGGGTGCGACGTTACGAAGCGGATGCGAAGAAGGCCGTCGATGGCGTTTATTTCCTTCAGAAGTTCAGGAAAATCATAAATATATTCCGGCGCGCCGAATGCTTCTATCTCTACACTCCGATGCCGGTTAATCTGCCCGTAAGAATTCACGTTCTGGCCGAGAAGCGTAACCTCCCGGCACCCGGACTTCACGAGATATTCTATCTCGCGGACAATGTCTCCCGGTCTCCTGCTTCTCTCGCGGCCACGGGTAAACGGCACGACGCAGTAACTACAGAAATTGTCGCAGCCGTACATTATGTTTACAAACGAGGTTACAACGCTTTCACGCAAGGCGGGTATTACGGCGTGTTCATAGCCTTCAGAGAATTCCGTGGAGACTCGCCTGCCGGCGCTCTCATCAAGCATTGCCGGGAGGCTTCCTATGTTCTGGTTTCCGAACAGGATATCTACATACGGCGCGCGCCTCAGGACGGAGCTTCCCTCCTGCTGGGCTATACAGCCGGACACGGCGATTTTTATGGAGGGATTTTGTTCCTTGAGTTCCCGGAGTTTTCCGAGCGCGCTGTAGAATTTCTGCTCCGCCTTTTCGCGGATACTGCATGTATTTAGCAGGACAAGGCCTGCGTCTTCGAGCTTTTCGGATTCGCTGTAGCCTTCGGCCTTAAGGAGACCCGCCAGTTTCTCGGAATCGTGCTCGTTCATCTGGCAGCCGAAGGTGA
>JAKAHE010000164.1 GCA_021815285.1 Nitrospirota bacterium | reverse complement strand
TTTTATAGTCGTTGGCGCGCTCCTGGCATTCCATAACCTGTTGTTTTTCCTGCCGTTACATTCCGATAAACGATTTTAGCGTTCCTGCGTTCCGCCTGGAGCGCGTTTTTTAGTTAATTTCTTTTACACCTCCGGCATCCCGGACTTTCGCGGTAGTTATTAAATATCTTATATATCAAGGGCTTAGGCGTATCGATGTCCTCTGGCACGCAAGTTGCTTTTATCTAAGCTCAGACGCTTCATGATATCTACATTATGTGGCATAAACATCAAACTGAAAGGAAGGTGACGACGATGAAAAGAAAGCTTGTGGCAACGGCGGCCATTCTGGCGGCAACGGTGTTTTTAGCCGGAAACGCCAAGGCAAAGCCCGTGATAGGGCTCGACATGACAGGTTCAGGAGGGCCGTATACCTACTCTGACCTGTGGACGAACCTTACCGATACGGGACTGTCGAGCGGATATATGACCGGGCTTACGATCCCGCCCACCCCGGCCTATACCACGACCTTTACCTACCAGGCCCGGATAGGCGCCCTGACGAACGGAGGGTCGGTTGTTACCCCGGCCGGTCTCAATTCATCGAATCAGCTTACCCTGACGCTCGCGGCGCCGGAGACGGTGACCGCCGAGGGGAGGTATACGGACGGATTGGGGCGTGTGCATGAGTTCGCGAACTTCAGCTCAGGCCCTAACCCATCCGCCCTGGCAAACGTATACGCGGACAAATCCGGCGCGCCCGCAAACCCGAACGTCGTATCCGGGTATACAGCCGGTGTAAACGTGCTATCAGCCCACGTGTGGAACATAACGTCGAGCTTTGACGAGATCCTGACCGGCTCCGGGGCCGGCACCGGGACGGGCTCATTCAGCGCGGCCTTTCTGATAAACACGGCCAATTCTGCGTACATCGACCTTTCGAACTTCAGGAACAGGCTTTTCGACATCGAATCCACCGGGACGACGAACATCCCGTCGTTTTACAGCCCGACAACCATGTGGAACGGCACGCCGACATCGACCGGCACAAAGCTCAAGGTCGATTCGTCGGAATCGTTCAGCGCGGTCCCTGAACCCTCGACGCTCCTCCTTACCGGCTCAGGCCTTCTCGGCTTCGCAGGATACGGGTTCGCAAGAAGGAAAAAGGGATAACAGTACAAGTCTCTTTTGCATGAAGCTTAAGGGGGATGGCATGAATGCCATCCCCCTTTTATTTGTGCGCCAACAGCCGCATTTCCAGGCTTTTAATTTTTTCAGGGTTGATACCCCGGCTGCGCGCGCCGCGGCTTCCTTATGAAGATTTTGATACCCGTCGGCTTGCCGGGGGAGGTTCGTTCATACCCGCCGGCCCGCGCCGATCACGAAATCTCCGAAAAACCGCTCGACTGAGTTGTTTCCTACGCGGATACCCTGCTTTTCGAGCTCCGAGACAAACTCTCTTGCGCTAAAACGGTTTTGCGAAGGATGCTCAAGGAACATTCGATAGAATAAACGTCCCAGCGCCTTGCTCGTAACCTCCCCGAAAAAGAACTTCCCTCCCGGCTTCAATACCCGCCTTATTTCGGAAACGGCTTTTCGCCAGTCCGGCACGTGATGTATTATCCAGAAGTCAAAAACAGCATCGAACGAATTGTCTTCGGCGTCGATCGAAGCCGCGTCTCCAACGAACAGCTTCAGCCGGTCTTGCGGGTATCCGGAAAGCCGCTTGCGCGCTTTTTCGACCATTTCCGGGTCAACGTCGAATGAGTGAATCTCGCGCGCGCCGAAGCGTTCAAAGATTATGCCGGTGCCTATCCCGCGGCCGCAACCTATTTCGAGCACCTTCATGCCATCGACTCTTCCTCCGAGCTTCTCGAGGAGAGGGGCCTCGAAGTGCCGCTGTATGAAGGCGCGAAGAGCGTTATTCATGAAGAACTTTTCAACCCAGTTCATTTTCATCGGTTTTCCTAAGCCGCTTTTTTTATTTTTCCATGCCGTAACTTCCGTCCGGCGGAGAATCCTTGAAATGCTTCAATCCTGTCCGCGCCGGCTTGCGCAAAAGAATGGCAGGCTCGAAAGCCGAAGGGCGGAAATAGCCGAAGAGGGCGTAAAACAGCAGCGCGGGCCTTTTGAGTATTATGCGCGCCGCCGCAGGGTCGAGCGAGCTATCCATATTATGCCCCAGGGCCTTGCTGAATTCATCAAGAAAACGGTAGTTGGCGAACGGCATGAGGGTATCCATGTACGAGCGCCTGTAGGCCCGGATGAGTTCCATGCCGGTCTCCCTGCCGAGGTCTTGAAGGCTTTTTCCCGTGATGATTACCCGGTGGAACGGCTGATGCAGGCGCATGACGTGCGGCTCGAGCCGCCGCATGTCTACCCCTTCGGAATCCGCGGTGCCGACGTACAGGAGCCCGCCGGGCTTCAACATGCCTGCGCAGTCCCGTATCACGCGACGCGGGTCCGGGACGTGCTCGATGACGTCGTTGGCGACCACGCAGTCAAAGAGTCCGCCGGGCTTATGGGAGAATTCCGGCACGTAAGGGTCGTAGCCGGCCGCGCCGGCATATCCCTTCTCTTTGAGGTATGCGATGAAAACGCCGTTGCCGCAGCCGTAATCGAGGATGGAGTCGTTTTTTTTGACGCCGGCGAGCCGCAGGCGTTTCAACAGGTTCCGGAGCGTGCCCCTGGCGAAGATATCCAATCGGCGTCTGTTAAGCGGATAGTTCGAGTAGATATCCTTGAAATCGACCTGGTCGAGGCTGTGGATGGCGCTGCATGCAGGGCACTTCCACAGACGATGGGACGCGTGCATGAAGCGTTCGGTATTGCCGCGGACCGCGCCAAGCTCATGTTGAGCCGGGCAGGCCGTATGGTAGCCGCAGATGACGCAGTCGCGCGCCTGGAAAGGCCCGTGGGCTTGCGAACTCCCGTTCTCCGGCGCCTGGTATGGAATGTTCGGCGTATGCTTCATCTGTCGCTCAATATGCGGCCGGCTGCCCTTAGCGCGTTTGCCGCGATGGTAAGCGCCGGATTGGTTCCTCCGCTTGACGGAAAAAAGGAGGCATCCACGACGTAGAGGTTGGATATGCCATGCGCGCGGTTGAAGGGGTCGAGGACGCTCTCTTTCGGGTCGAGCCCGAAGCGGCACGTGCCGCAGACGTGTGCCAGCCGTTCATTGTTTTCAGCCTGCCTTAAAAGTATGAAACGCCTTGGTCTCAGGATGTTCTTCATTATAATGCGAAACGACTCTATCCTGAGATTTTCCTGCCCGCCGATCCTGTAATGCAAGACGAGCCTCCTTCCGTCCGCTCCATCGGTTGCCTCGGATAGCGAGACGCGATTTTCAAGAAAGGGCAGGTCTTCCGCTATCGTGGCCAGCATAATGCTCCGGGAAATAGTCTGCGAGAGCATGAGGCGCGCCAACGGCTTGAAGGGGCGGAAAAGCCGTCCGGTAAACGGCCCAAGCCTCTCGCTCAGGCCTTGCTCCAGCTCTTCCGCGAGGATCGATGCCGGCGGCAAAGCCCCGAACGACTGGATGGCGCCGAGCTTTTTTCCGCCCTTGAAATAGTAATCGTTCAGGGCGATTTCCTTGTGGCTCAGAGGGTTTTTAAGGCGCTTTTCAGGAAAGACGGCGTAAAGGTCGGTATAGTGGCGCATGAGGTTCCTTCCGACCATCCCGGAGTCGTTGGCCAGGCCGCGCGGCCATTCATTTGATGAGGAATTCAACAATATTTGAGGGGTCTTCAGGGCGCCTGCGGCGAGCACCACGATTTTCGCTTTCAGGTTCAAAGGCTTTCCCTTCCAGAGGCAGACCACTCCGGTGACCTCGGAGCGCGTGGCCTCGAGCCTTGAGACCTCGCATTCATCGATCAGGCTCGCCCCAAAATCCGCTATGGCCGGTTCGAGGCAGATCTTCGAACTGTCATTCTTGCAGTTGCTCGGGCAGAGATATCCCTGGCAGCATCGACAGCCGGCCGCATACTCGCAGGCTGATGGCAGGCGGTATGGCGTGTGGTCTTTTGAGAGAAGGCCGAACAGCTCGGCGCTTTCGGGGCCGAGAGGCGGAGGGGCGATGAGGCTGGACGAGGCTTTGCCGCCCCTGAGGGCGTCCGCCGTGCCGCGCACGCGGAACAGACGCTCGGCCTCCTCATAATAAGGGGCAAGCTCCTCGTATGTAATGGGCCATCTTTCCGGAAGCGTCGATCCGGCCGCTTCAGGATAATTGGCCCTCGGCGTGAAATCGGCTGGAAAGAAACGTTCCAGTGCCATCCCGTAGAGGGCCGTGGAACCTCCTGTCCCGCAGCCGATAAACGGGATGAAGCGGCGCGGTTTTCCGGACGAGATGTCTTCAATCTCTTCGCTGAAGCGTCCGGCGCGCAGGAGGATGTCCCTGCGTCCGGCTTTCGGACATTCATGGCGCGGGAAAAAGCTCTCCGCGTAAGCGCCTCTGAGCGCGTCGTTGCCGAATAAATGCGACCTGCCCTTTTCGCAGATCGAGCGATTGGTGAACCTGGGCGCGCTGCCGGCGTCTGGCTTCAAGGTGAGCTGCTTCCCGCTGAAGATCCAGGGCGGCAGCGCCGGCCCGGCCCGCGTCGTGGCCATCCTGGCCGACTGACCGGGCGGATTCGTCACGAATGCCGCAGGGCCGGCACGATCAACGCCAGGAGGATGAC
>JAKAHE010000163.1 GCA_021815285.1 Nitrospirota bacterium | reverse complement strand
CCTTTGAGTCGCTCTTCTTGAAATAGTGGCAGTCCGACGTTGCTACGAGCGGGATATTGAGTTCCTCGGACAGATCGGAGAGGAACTGGTTTACCTTCTTCTGTTCCTCAAGACCATTATCCTGTATTTCGAGGTAGAAGTTCTCAGGCCCCAGTATTTCCCTGTATTCGAGGGCCGCTTCCCTTGCGCCGTCTTTGTCTCCAACCAGGAGCTTGTGCGGCACCTCGCCCTTCAGGCACGCCGAGAGGCCTGCAAGTCCGCCGGAATACTGCCTCAAGGCCTCCTTGTCTATCCGGGGCTTGTAGTAGAAGCCCTCGGTATATCCGATGCTCACGAGCCGCATGAGGTTCTTGTATCCGTCGTTATTGCGCGCGAGCAGGATTAAATGGTAAGCGGAGTCGTGCGCTCCGCCGGTCTTTTCCGTCCTTGCGCCGGGCGCTATGTAGCACTCGCAGCCGATAATCGGCTTGATTCCGGCCTTCTGGGCTTTCTGATAGAACTCGATTGCCCCGAACATGTTGCCGTGGTCGGTGATGGCCAGGGCGGGCATGCCGTATTCGACGGCCTTTGCAATAAGGTCGTCTATGCGGTTTGCGCCGTCGAGAAGGCTGTACTGGGTATGGATGTGCAGATGCGCAAAGCCTGCGTGATGCATCGAAAGCCCCCTTTAAGAAAAACAGGTATATTTATACATCATCCACGCGCGTTTATCAAGGGCGAGCGGCCCGAATTAATTTTTTAAAGCGGGCAGCCTTAACCCGGCTTTTTTATTTGACTTTAAGGCGTCCGGGTCTTAATATAATATTTTCAACAAGATAACTGTGATGAACGAGAGAATACCCGCCTTCGCGCGGAAAAAATATAATATCGGCGAGCTTGCGGATGTAAAGGCGAAGCTCCGTGAGCTTGGCCTGCACACGGTATGCGAATCCGCCCGATGCCCCAATATAGGCGAGTGCTTCAGAAAGCCCACCGCGACGTTCATGATACTTGGGGAAATCTGCACCCGCCGGTGCGGTTTCTGCTCGGTCAAGAAAGGGGCTGCGAAGCCGCCAGACCCGGTGGAGCCTGCAAATATCGCAATTGCGGCGGGCAAACTGGCCTTACGGCACGCCGTGATTACCTCCGTCACGAGGGACGACCTCCCCGACGGCGGCGCGGGGCAGTTCGAGGCGGTTATACGCATACTTAAAAAGGAATTCCCGCAGATGGTCGTGGAGGTCCTGACGCCGGATTTCGGCGGGGACGAAACCGCACTCAGAAAAGTCGTCCTGGCCGGGCCGCACATATTCAACCACAACCTTGAGACCGTGCCCAGGCTCTATTCCCGCGTGCGCCCCCAGGCCGTTTACGAGCGGTCGCTCGACGTGCTGAAGACTGCCAAAATGATGCGTCCGGAGATGTATACGAAATCAGGCATCATGGCGGGGCTTGGAGAGACGGAAGACGAGGTCGTATCCGTTATGCGGGACTTGAGGAGCGCCGGCTGCGACCTCCTCACAATCGGCCAGTATTTAAGGCCGTCGAAGGAGAACCTGCCGGTCTTTGAATACGTAAGCCCGGAGGCGTTCGAGAGATACGCGGACGCCGGCAGGCGGATGGGGTTTCTGTCCGTGGCCTCGGCGCCTTTTGTCAGGAGCTCGTATAACGCCGAAGAGGTCTTTTCGGCAATAGGCGGATAAAAGAATGCTGGTATCCCAGGTTTATCATCTCACACTCGGGGTAATAATCGCCCTTGTCGCCGTTCTGATTGTCGCAAAGAGGTTCGGCAGAAAGGGCAATACTGTCGTAAAGAGCAATGGGAAGAAAAGCAGGATTAGAAACAGAAGGAGATAACCGGAGGTCTTATTTTGTTTGAGTTCCAGAGGATAAAACGGCTGCCGCCATACGTGTTTGCCATCGTGAACCAGATGAAGATGGAAGCCAGGAAGCGCGGAGAGGACATAATAGATTTCGGCATGGGGAACCCCGACATGGGCACGCCCCAGCATATCGTGGACAAGCTCGTCGAGGCGGCCTACAACCCGAAGAACCACCGCTACTCAGCGAGCCGCGGCATCCCGAAGCTCCGGGCTGCTATTGCCGACTGGTACAAGCGCAGATACGGCGTCGATATAGACCCGGAGACAGAGGCCATTGCCACGATGGGCTCGAAAGAAGGGCTTAGCCACCTGGCCCTTGCGACGATAGAGCCAGGCGACATAGTCCTGTCCCCGTCTCCCGCATACCCGATACACCCGTATTCCGTCGTAATAGCGGGCGGCGAGGTGCGGCACATACCCTTGAGGCGGGACTCCGATTTCTTCGAGGACATGCAGGCCGCATTCCGCCAGGCGTGGCCGGCGCCGAAGATGCTGATACTCAGTTTCCCGAACAACCCGACCACGGCGACCGTGGACCTGGAGTTCTTCCAGAAGGTGGTTGACTTCGCCAAGGAGCACAAGGTCATGGTAATCCACGACCTCGCATACGCCGACCTTGTCTTCGACGGTTACACGGCGCCGAGCTTCCTCCAGGCTAAGGGGGCAAAGGACGTCGGGGTGGAGTTTTTCTCGATGTCCAAGAGCTACAACATGCCGGGTTGGCGCGTGGGGTTCTGCTGCGGGAACAGGGAGATTGTCGGCGCGCTCCAGAAGATAAAAAGCTACCTGGACTACGGCATGTTCCAGCCGATACAGATAGCGTCCATAACTGCGCTGAACGGCTCTCAGGACTGCGTCAAGGAGATCGCCGAAGTCTACAGGATCCGCCGGGACGCATTGGTGGACGGGCTTAACAAAATAGGCTGGGAGATACCGAAACCGCTTGCGACGATGTTCGTCTGGGCGAGGATACCGGAGAAGTTCAAGCACATGGGTTCGCTTGAGTTTTCGAAGATGCTTATCGCAAAGGCGAAGGTCGCGGTATCTCCAGGCATCGGCTTCGGCGAGTACGGTGAAGGGCGCGTGCGCTTCGCATTGATCGAAAACGAGCACAGGACGCGGCAGGCGATAAAGGGGCTGAAGAAGGTATTGGGGGAATGAAATCAAAAGTCGGCATAGGCCTTATCGGTCTCGGCACGGTCGGCTCCGGTGTGGTGAGGCTCCTGCGGGAGAACGCGGAAGTTATCTCCCGGCGTCTCGGCGCGGAGGTTGTGCTCGTGAAGGCTGCGGACCTCGACGCCTCGCGCGCGAAGGCCTTGAAATTGTCAAAAGATGTTTATACGAAAGATGCCCGCGAGGTAATAGAGAGTCCGGACGTAGATATAGTAGTCGAGCTTATCGGCGGATACAAGCCCGCGAAGGAATTTATAATCTCCGCGCTTGAAAACGGCAAGCCCGTTGTGACCGCGAACAAGGCCCTGCTGGCGATTCACGGGGAGGAGATATTCACGGCATCGGAGAAATGTGGCGCACCGGTCGGCTTCGAGGCGTCGGTCGGCGGGGGCATACCGATAATCGGCGCGATAAAACAGGGCATCGCCGCGAACAATATCGAATCCATTTACGGAATCATAAACGGCACGTCGAACTATATCCTTACGAAAATGACGGACGAGGGGCGCGAGTTCGACGACGTGCTTGCGGAAGCCCAGGGGCTTGGATATGCCGAGGCGGACCCGACCTTCGACGTGGAAGGGATCGACCCGGCGCACAAGCTGGCGATACTTGCCAACATCGCCTACGGCACGCCGATAAACTTCGGGGACATATACACGGAGGGCATATCGAACATCCTGCCTGAGGACATACGCTACGCGCGCGAGCTTGGTTTCAAGATAAAGCTTCTTGCGATAGCTAAACTGAGAGGCGGAGAGATAGAGGCGCGCGTTCACCCGACGATGTTGCCGGAGGATTATTTAATCGCCAAGGTGGACGGCGTTTTCAACGCGATTTATGTCGTCGGGGACGCCCTCGGGCCTGCGATGTTCTACGGGCGGGGCGCAGGGGACATGCCCACGGCAAGCGCCGTCATATCGGACGTAATCGATATTTCGCGGGACATCCTCTACGGCGGAAACGGCAGGATGCCGGTAGCGTCTTTCAGGAACGGGAGCAGGAAAAAACTGCCCGTTATGCCGATAGACAAGGTGCGGTGCAGGTATTACATGCGTTTTACGGCGCTCGACCACCCCGGCGTGCTTTCAAAAATCTCCGGTATACTCGGCAGGCACGACATCAGCATATCTTCCGTAATCCAGCACGGGCGCGACGCCGGAAGCGCTGTGCCCATTGTCGTCATGACGCACGGCGCCGTGGAGCGAAACGTCAGGAAGGCGCTTGCGAAGATAGACGAACAGGATGTAATCTCAGCCAAGACGGTGGTGATACGGGTTGAGAGCGCGGAGTAAGTCCGGGAACGTATTATTGATGAGGCGGCGATATGTCGGTTAAACGTGGGGCCATGAATGGGTATGTCTTAATTATCATATCCGCCGTTGCGGCATACCTGCTTAAAACGCGTGTCGAGAATATATTCGGCTACAGGTATTTTGTTTTGTCCGGCCATAATATATTCGACCAGCATGGTTTTCGCATCGGCAGCGGAGTTTATACATTTTTATGGATTGTCGTCATCGCGGTTTTTATTGCCGGAATCGGGATTATAACAGGCTCCATCGGCGGGCTGACTCCGATGAATACAGGAATATCTGGCGGAACCGTCAGCAGCGCCAAGAAATGTCCGATGTGCGCCGAACTGGTTAAAGCAGAGGCTTTGAAA
>JAKAHE010000162.1 GCA_021815285.1 Nitrospirota bacterium | reverse complement strand
ATCGGCCCGGACGCAATGGACAAGTACCCGCACGAGTTCTCCGGCGGCCAGAGGCAGAGGATAGGCATTGCCCGCGCGCTTGCTGTCGGGCCGGAGCTTATCGTGGCGGACGAACCCATATCCGCGCTGGACGTATCCATACAGGCCCAGGTGCTCAACCTCCTGAAAGATTTGCAGGAGGAGTACCACCTTTCATTCCTCTTTATAGCGCACGACCTGAACATCGTCCGCTACTTCTGCGACAGGGTCGCGGTGATGCAGAAGGGCAGGATTGTCGAATACGGCAGCGCGGAAGAGGTGTACAACAGCCCAAAAGACCCCTACACGAAGGCACTCCTCAAGGCCATCCCCGTCCCCGACCCCAGGGCGAAGCGCATCGGCGCGGCGTGATCGCCGGGATTAAGCCGAGACCATTTCTTTCAAGATTTCATTCCAAGATACTTTTATCTGCGAGGAGACTAAAGGCGAGTCAAGTAAATTGACAAATTCCTCGTTGAAGAGTCTACGGCCCTTTTGGCCCATTGTGGCTAAATTATTTACAATCCATTCCTGCGCTTTTAAAAAATTTATTTCATGCCCTTGAGAGAAATAAGTCCGGGCAATCTGATATGCGTCTTCGGCGGGAACAAGATTGGAATAGACGAATAAATACTCTTCAATTCCGCCTCGTACAATTTTGGTATTGAATGTAGAAACTACGCGGGCCTTTTCTATGGGCCTTTCCGTTACCTCGATGGACAGGAGCATTTTTTCATTTTGCTTTACCGTGATGTCGCCGCCGGCGCCGGAAGCTTTGTCCGCGACATTTATTCCCTGCCATTCTATTGACCAGTCAAGCGAATAGAACTTCTTCAAAGTGTGCAGCATCGCAACGGCCAATAAAACGGGAATAAACCCGCCGCTTTGAACCGACAGGATTCTTTCTATCAAAGTTTTAAATTGCTCCAAGCTAAGGCGGCTGATTTTTGCGACCGGGATAACGGCGGCTTCCCGGAGTTCTATAAATTTAAAAAGAAGATGTATTATTATGCTTTCAACTTCCGGAGAGCTGCTTTCTTCCAAAATTGTTATTATTTCAAGCATTGCTTCGTAACCAGCCTTATGTTTCAGGCCTTTTGTAATGCTCTCGTCCAATTTTACATTACGACGGAAGACGGCAAGGTATGCACCCTTTGAACTGGGTATCAGTTTATCCTGCAAAAAGGGATTTATAACCTCTTCGTCCAGCGAACGTCCATTAAAAGAATCCGCCCCCTGGCTTACGTACGGATGCCGTATGTTTATCTCCCTGTTTAAATAACGCGCGAGAGCACATCCTAACAGCACTTCCCTATAGGATTGAGTTTTTGAAAGGAAAACAATCTCCGTAGCTTTTATAATTTTGGGATTTTTTATGAAAGGGGCTCTGGCTTGAAAGCTCTCTTCAGCTTGCTTGAATAATCCGGTTAATACTTCCTTTGCTCTTTGAAAATCAATAGAGGGCATTTAATAGTTCATCCAAAGGCATTCCTGGCGCGGCTTCTTTATGGAATGGCAATTTTTTATAGGGGCGTCGAAACGCCGCCAGCCCTTATACCATTTATCCATCAAGTCGCAACGATAACCCGATAAAGCCACTTTTCCTTCACAGGAATTCAAAGCGTTCGCCAGTTGCTTATGCGCTTCAATATCCAACTCAAAGCCGTAGGCCTTGGAATCCCCGCGCGTTTCATGAAGATAAGGAGGGTCGCAATAAAAAAAAGTATTCTTTTCGTCGTAAAGTTTTATGCAGTCAACGGCTGGCCTGTTTTCAATCTGTATCTGGAGTAGTCGCGTTACAATGTTCTCCAATTCCCTTATCCCGCCAAGCCAGCGGGAGACAACGCCTGACATTCCCGCCCGGCTGGTATTTTTACAATTCGCCCATCTGCCGAGGGTCGCTGTCTGAGCCAACCCGGTCCTGGCTTGCCGAGCTCTTATGTAAAAGCGGCGGGCGCGCTCCAGTTCGTTAACCCCATATTCATTATCGGAAGTCGCATAAAAAAATTCTTCACGGGAAAAAGGCGTCAGGCTTATGGTGCGGATAAATTCATCCGGCCTGTCGCGTAGCACTCTGAAAAAATTAACCGCATCTCCGTCTATATCATTATATGTTTCAACCGGGGAAGGTTCCTTGTTTAATAAAACCGCCGCGGAGCCGGAGAAGGGCTCGCAGTAATGATGGGATTCAGGCAGAAGAGGGAGAAGCCAATCCAGATGACTGAATTTCCCTCCATACCAGCCAAAGACTATCAGCCGCCGAGAAGAATTTCGTTTTAAAGCTATGGGACGGCTATCCGTTTCTAGGGAATCGAGATAAATAGGTGAGAGCGAATGCTTTCTATTGTTTTTGGGCAAATCCTCCAATTCAAACAGACCCGGCATCTCTCCTCCAGTTATTTTATTTGATTATGATACAAAAGGAAAGTGCCCCAAGTCAAGCTAATACAACTTAACCTATTATATTAGCCCCGTTTACTTCCCCCGTTTTCCTTGACTTTTAGAAGCCTTTGAAAGATAATTTAACCCATCCGGAAACATATTCAAGCACTATGCAATTTAAACGGAGGCCCCATTGTTTTTAAAAAGTTTTTCCAGGTTTTTGCTGTTATCGTTCATTTTATTGGCCGCCCTATCCGCCTGCGCCAAAAAGCAGGTGGTCAAGCCGTCGGAAGAATCCATTAATGCGAAGCACGCGGTCAAGGACGTAGGCGAGATGCAGGCCGCGTACGAGGCGAAGGACATCAAAGGCGTCCTGTCGCACGTGTCGCAGGACTACGCCAGAGGCTACGCGGAGCTGGATACGAGCCTCAGGAAGGACTTCGACGCCTATGACAATATAAGCATCGACCTCCGGACCGACAGGGTTGAGATAGAGGGCGACAAGGTCAAGGTAGTCTCGCACTGGTTCGGCAAATGGCGTGATAAATTGGGCAAGGACCATCAGGCAAGGGGCAACGCCGATTTCGTGTTCAGGGAAACGGGCGCCTCGTTCCAGCTCGTGGACGTCGTCGGCGACTCGCCTTTCGGGATTTCGAGATAACGTGCCGGACAGGGCTAAAGTAACCTCCGAGGTCTTAACTACAGACTTCCTCGTCATAGGCTCCGGCGTCGCGGGCCTCAGGGCGGCGATAGAGCTTGCCCGCGAGGGCGAGGTGCTTGTCATCACGAAGGACAAGCCTACCGAGTCATCGACGGAATACGCCCAGGGCGGCGTTGCAGTCGCGCTCTCGAGGCGGGCGACGGCCTTTGCAACGAGGAGAACGTCAGGATACTCGTCTCGGAGGGGCCGGAGCGGATAAAGGAGCTTATCTCCTGGGGGGCGCAGTTCGACAAGGAGGGCAGCAGGCTCGCCTTCACGCGGGAGGCTGCCCACAGCCAGAACAGGATACTCCACGCCCAGGGCGACTCCACAGGCAAGGAGATAGAGCGCGCGCTTCTGGCGAAGGTGCGCGCGACGCCGGGGATAAGCAAGTACGACTTCTCCTTCACCGTAGACCTCATTAAGAGGGACGGCGCTGTAGTCGGGGCGCTCGTGCTCCGGGAGCGGGAGAAGAAGCTCGTGGCGGTATTCGCCAAGGCCGTGGTGCTGGCCACGGGCGGCCTCGGGCAGGTATACCAGCGCACGACGAACCCGATGGTCGTCACCGGGGACGGCATGGCGATAGCCTGGCGCGCGGGCGCGACGATGGTGGACATGGAGTTCGTGCAGTTTCACCCCACCTCGCTCTACGTCCCGCTCGCGCCGCAGTTCCTGCTGTCCGAGGCGATGCGCGGGGAGGGCGCGGTGCTCGTGAACGTGGACGGCGGACGCTTCATGCCGGACTACCACCCGAAGGCCGAGCTTGCGCCTCGCGACGTGGTGTCCCGCTCGATAGTCTCCGAGATGAGCAGGACCGGCTCCAGCTTCGTTTATTTAGACCTGACCCACCTGGAACCCGCCTTCATAAAGAAGCGCTTCCCGCGCATATACTCGACCTGCCTGCGGTATGACATAGACATAACCGAGGACAGGGTGCCCGTCTCGCCCGCAGCGCACTACATGATGGGCGGGGTGCGCACCGACAGGGACGGCAGGGCGGACATCCCTGGGCTCTTTGCCGCCGGCGAGGTTGCCTGTACGGGAGTGCACGGCGCGAACAGGCTCGCCAGCAACTCCCTGCTCGAAGGCATTGTGTTCGGGGCGCGAGCGGGAGTTGCGGCAGCCGCGTACGGAAAATCGGCGGAGGCGTCGAAAAACGCCGCGTCGCCCGTCGTGTACGAGGGCAGGGTCATGAAGGACTTCGACGCATCCAAGACCAGGAGCAGCCTCCGGCGGCTTATGTGGTCGGATGCCGGGATCATCCGCGAGGGCGTGTCGCTCAGGGAGGCGATAAGCCAGCTTGAAGCCTGGGAGGAGCAGGTCGGTGAGGGCTTCTTCCGGACGAGGCTCGAACTTGAACTGCGGAACATGGTTACCTGCGGCTCCCTGATAGCGAGGGCGGCGCTAAAGAGGAAGGGAAGCGTCGGGGCGCACTTCAGGAGCGACGCCAAATCGAGGGGCAGGAACTGGAAGGATCACCTTACGTTCAGGAAGCCCTGAATGGGCTTGAATGGGACGGCGGTTTCGGTTATTATATCTGCCTGAAGTTTTCAACATAATGTATGGATTCCTGCCTTCGCAGGAATGACAATATTTCTGGAGAAAGGCATTAAG
>JAKAHE010000161.1 GCA_021815285.1 Nitrospirota bacterium | reverse complement strand
CTTTACCAGCCCTTCCTTTTCCAGCCTGTCAATGAGGCCAACCATCGTCGCGCGGTCAATCTGGATCTTCTCTGAGATTTCCGCCTGGGAAAGGCCGTCCTGCTTCCAGAGGAACGCGAGGAGCGAGAACTGCGGCGGCGTGATGCCATAGCCCTGGAGCCTGTCCCGAAAAATGGCATAGCCCCTGCGGTAAGCCTTGGCGAGAAGGAAACCGACGTTATCTTCTATGTCGTACTTGGCGGCCCGGGTCATTTTGTTTAATAGCTGATAGTTTGTATGCTAATCATATCAGGAACAAAAGAGCAACGCAATATATAAAGTATCTAAGAAAAAACGAATGTCATTCTGAGTGAAGCGAAGAATCCACATTTGACTTTTCAGAAATTCAATATCCACTCAAAAATACGGGCCTCAGAATGACATCCTTCGGGGTGCGTTACTTTCTCAAGGATTCAAGCATATTACGCACAGTCGGGAATTGTTCCGCGTTTGTGTGGGGCAGGAAAAGAGATGAGACGTACTCGTCCATGAAGGAGCGGGATACGGAAAGCTCAAGGTATGTCATTTTTTTCGCTATGTCCTCCACGTCTTTCCTGAGCGACTTCGAGAGGAGCGCCATGTATGCGCCCATTATGGATGTGTTGCCCAGAAACTCGAATTTAGACACGGGCAGGTCAGGCAGAAGACCGATTGTAATGGCGCGCTCTATATCGAGGTAATTACCGAACCCGCCGGCGATGTATACCTTGTCCACGTCCGCGAAGGTATAGCCGACCTCCTTGAGAAGCGTGGAGAAACCGGCGTATATCGCGCCCTTCGTGCGGACTATGTTGTTTATGTCGGGCTCGGTGAGGGAAATGTCCTTGCCTGAGCCGGACTCGCCCGCTCGCACAATGACGAACTCCGGGCCGTCTTCGCCGACTCTCACCCTGTCGCTCTTCGCGTCCATGTTAATCTTGCCGCGCAGGTCGATTACACCCGTAAGGAACATTTCCGCGACCGCGTCTATCATCCCTGAGCCGCATATGCCTATGGGTGAGCAGCTGCCGAGCGGCGGGCAGTTTCCGATGACGGCGATCTTTACCTCGAACGTCTCCGGGTCTATCGATACCTTCTCGATTGCCCCTTCCATGGCGCGCATCCCGAACTTCACTCCGCCGCCCTCGAAGGCAGGCCCGGCGGAACACGCGGCGGTTACCATCCAGTCCGAATTGCCCAGGACTATCTCGCCGTTCGTGCCTATGTCTATGAAGAGCGTGAGTTCAGAGCGCTTGTAGAGCTTTGACGCGAGTATGCCGGAAGTAATGTCTCCGCCGACATACGAGGCTACGCACGGCATTGCGTATATCACGCCGAAATCGTTTATCTCCAGGCCGAAGGCGTGGGTGCGCATAAGCGGGAAGAACGTCGCCGTCGGGATATAGGGTTCCTCGCGGATATGGGACGGGTCGATGCCGTAGAAGAGGTGCGTCATGGTGGTGTTGCCGGAAACGATAATCGTATCGATTCTTTCGGGTTCGATACCTTTCTTTTCGGCCATACTGATGAGCATGTCGTTAACCGCGCCAACGGCGAGCCTCTGGAGCTCGTCCAGGCCGTTCTTCTCTGTAGCGTAAATCATCCGGGATATTACGTCCTCGCCGCAGCGCACCTGCGGGTTGTATGTCGAGGCAATATCGAGTATTTTTCCGGCAGGAATGTCCACCAGATATACGACGATTGACGTTGTGCCGATGTCCACCGCGGCGCCGTAACGCGGCTTTACGGTATCACCGGACTGGACGTCCATTACCTCTATGACGTTGCCGACGGTAAGGAGTGTCAGCGTGACGGCCCAGTCCCCGGCGCGGAGAGCGGATGCCATTTTTCTTAGGATATGGATGTTGAACCTTATCTCCTGGGCATCGTAGCCGCGATTGGAAAGCTCGCGTTTTATACGCTCTGCATCAGAGATATTGTCGTCCAAGTCAGGCGGCGGAAGCCTTAAAAATATCTTCCGTGTTATTGGCTTGAACTCTCCGTCGCAGGTGTTTTTAATAGTTTTCTGCAGCTCGTCGAGCTTCGAGCCCTGGGCGATCTTGCTTCCGCGCCGCATCTGGGATGAGAGTGGAATCTCCACGATAATGTCCGTCTCAGGGAAGCTCTGGCAGGCCAGGCGCACGCCCTGGGAGAGTTCTTTTTCGGTCAGGAAACCGCTTTCTTTCGAGCTTACGCTTCCTTCCTTGAGGATTATCCGGCACTTGCCGCAGTTGCCCTTGCCGCCGCAGGTGGCGTTTATGTGTATGCCGTGGGAACCGGCGGCCCTGAGTATCGACTGCCCCTCTTTGGCTTCCACGGTCCTGCCGCCTGGGTAAAAAGTTATTTTGCGCATGGTTTTAAATCTTACACTGAAAAAAAGGCCGGCGTCAAGAGTAATAGATTGACATCCGCTAAGGTTTCGGTTACAAAAAAAGCATGTGGACTATTCTTATCCTGACGTTCCTGGCGCTAAGCATCGTCCTGTCCTGCATTTTTATCATCTACGAGCACCAGAGCCCGGCCGCCACGATGGCATGGCTCCTGGCGATGATCCTGCTCCCGTTCATCGGCCTTGGCGCATATTTCGTCTTTGGCAGAAGAAAAGTAAAGATGCGCATCCGGCTGCTCCAGGCGATACAGGATGCGTTCGGCGACGTCCGGCAGAAGCTCGAGTTCGACAAGACTTTGAACAAGTCCATTGCCGCGATAGTCCGGCGGCACAGGGACCTCATGCGCCTCGCATACAGCTTCCCCGGCCCGCCTCCGACAACAGGAAACATGGCCCTCGTGCAGAAAGACGCAGGCGAATCCTATCCCGACATGTTCGAGGCGATAGCCGGCGCGAAGAGCTATATCCATGCGATGTATTATATCCTGAGGCCGGACGGGACGGGCACAAGGCTACGTGATTTATTAACCGAGCGGGCAAAAGCGGGAGTCGAAGTCCGGCTGATGTACGACGACATAGGCTCCTGGTCTACAAAGCTCAAGTTCTTCGAGCCTCTTGTAAATGCCGGTGGGCAGGTGAGGGAGTACAGGCCGGGATTTTTCTCGCGCTTCAGGGGCGCGTACGCGAACTTCCGGAACCACCGTAAAATACTCGTCGTGGATGGCAGAACGGCATACACCGGCGGGATAAACATCGGGGACGAATACCTTGGAAAAGCCAGGGAATTCGGCTATTGGCGCGACACGAACATAAAGCTCAAAGGCCCGGCGGCAAACCACCTCCAGTTGATATTTGCCGAGGACTGGTTTTATGTCACGGGTGAGATGCTTGGGACGAAATACCTTGCGGACGACTGGCCGGAAAACGCAAGGGGCGAGATTGTGCAGGTTGTCCCGTCCGGGCCGGACAGGCAGATAGACCAGGTGGCGAAGCTTTATTTCACGGCTATCACGTCGGCCCAGAAGAGACTTTATATAACGACGCCGTATTTCATCCCGGACGAGTCCGTGCAGACGGCGCTCATGGCCGCCGCGCTGCGTGGCGTGGATGTGCGGCTGCTGCTCCCAAGGAAGTTCGACAGGAACATAATAAAATACGCAAGCCAGGCGTATTTCAAGGAACTGCTCGAGGTCGGCTGCAAGATATACCAGTATAAAAAGGGATTTATACATTCCAAGACCATGAGCGTGGACGGAGAACTCGGCATCGTTGGCACTGCGAACATGGACATCCGGAGCTTCCGGCTGAACTTCGAGGTATGCGCTGTATGCTACTCCAAGGCCATCTCCGGGAACCTCGAAAGGCACTTTTACGAAGACCTTGAAGACTCGATGGAACTCAACATGAAACGCTTCCGGAAACGCCGCAGGAGGGACAGATTCATAGAGAACCTGGCGCGGCTGATGAGCGCGGTGCTATGATGTTTTATCCAGCATCTCCAGCAACTCCCCGGTCTTTTGCTCCAACAGTTCCTTATCCCCCCGCGTCTCGACGTTCAGCCGCACGAGCGGCTCGGTATTGGACATTCTGAGATTGAAGCGCCACTCCGGATACTCGATGCTTACGCCGTCGGTGTGGTCGATGGAAATTGCGCCGGGGGAGTAGCTCTCTTCTACTTTATTTATCGCCGCCGCAGGGTCTTTAATCTCCCGGTTTATCTCTCCGCTCACGGGATAAAGCCTCTCGCGCTCCTCGACAAGCTCGGAGAGTTTTTTCCCTTTTCTCGCCATGACTTCAAGGACCAGAAGCCACGGGATCATTCCACTGTCGCAGTATGAGAACTCGCGGAAGTAGTGGTGCGCGGACATCTCGCCGCCGTATACCGCGTTCTCGGCGCGCAGACGCTCCTTCATGAACGCATGGCCGGCCTTGCTCATGACCGGAATTCCGCCGGCGGATTTTACCATGTCTACGGTATTCCATGTAAGGCGCGGGTCGTGAATAATCTTCGCCCCGGGATGTTTTGCCAGCATCGCCTCCGCAAGCAGCCCTACGATATAATACCCCTCGATGAAATTCCCTTTTTCGTCGAAGAAGAAGCATCGGTCGAAGTCTCCGTCCCAGGCAAGGCCGATGTCCGCGCCGGATTCTATTACGGCTTTTGCCGTCGCGTCCCGGTTCTCCGGCAGGAGCGGGTTCGGGATGCCGTGCGGGAAATCGCCGTCCGGTTCGGAGAATATTTTTATAAATTCTATCCCTCGCCCCTCGCGAGAGAGGGTCGGGAAAGGGGGACTCAGCCGCCGCTCAAGCAT
>JAKAHE010000160.1 GCA_021815285.1 Nitrospirota bacterium | reverse complement strand
TTCCGATCTGCTGGCCGGAAAGCCAGGTCTTTATTTTGGAAAGGTGTTGCGCATACATGGCCGACATTCTGTCGGCATTGACATCGTCGGCCTTGCCCAGTCTCTTAAGCATCTTCCCCTGGCTTGCGAGCATCTCATCCATGTCCCTTTCCATGAAAACGACCTTGAAATGAAAGTCCTTCGGCAGTTCGTACAGGAGCATCGAGACCATCTTGAAGACCTTGCCCTGCGCGCCGGCGAGCCAGGATATGTCCTCCTTTATCTCCTTAACCTTTTCATATTCGTAGTAGCCTTCCGGGTTGTCGATGTCGGCCTGCCTTACATTGTCGGTTACCGTCGCCATGCCTCCGACCTCGAGCATCTTCATCATCATCGACGTGCCTGTCCTGGGAAGGCCGGAGACGATGGTTATGAAGTCCATCCGCGGGGCATGTATTATCTTCTTCTGTGCCAAAAAACCTATAACCCTGTCAACGCATTCCGGAGGCGTAAACTTATCCGTCTCCAGGACAAGTTCCGGCTCCTCCGGCTCCTCGTACGGGTCGTCTATCCCCGTGAATCCCCTCACCTCTCCCGCGCGCGCCATTCTGTAAAGCCCCTTCGGGTCCCGCTCTTCGCAGACGCCTATCGGGCATTTTATGAACACCTCCAGGAAATCGCCCTCTTTCTGTATCGAGCGAGCCATCTCGCGGTCGGCCCTGTACGGCGAGATGAATGCGGCGATGTTTATTATGCCCTTGCTGGTAAAGAGTTTCGCAAGCTCGGCTATGCGGCGGATATTCTCTTCCCTGTCCGCCTTGCCAAAGCCGAGGTTTTTGTTCAGACCGTGCCGGATGTTGTCGCCGTCGAGGACTATCGTATGGCAGCCGCGCTCGAACAGTTTTTTCTCGAGCATCACCGCTATGGTTGACTTCCCTGAGGCGGAGAGCCCCGTCAGCCATATCGTAACGCCCTTGTGCCCGTTGACGCGCTCCCTGTCCTCGCGCGTAATGTCCGCCTGGTGCCAGAAAACCTTATGCTGTTCGTCCATTATTCTTCTTTCTCACGGAGCCGTATATCATGTATACAACGAGCCTCATTGCAATCCCAAGATATACGAGCCAGTTGACGATGAAAAAATTCCTGCCGCCGTAATGCTTCCCGTAGAACCTGAAAAGGCTCTTGTGGTAAATCCAGACTATCCTCCTGCCGCCTGTGGAGGCCCCACGGATATGCGTTACCTTTGCTGCGGGGACGAAATAAAGCTTATACCCGCCTTCCCTAAGCCTTATCGAGAGGTCTACGTCCTCGCAGAAAAGGAAGAAGCCGGAGTCGAGATAGCCGACCTTATCAAGCGCGCTTTTCCGTAAAATCATCGCCGCGCCGTTCACGCTTTCCACCTCTCGCGGCGCCGGTAGACCGGCCTCGGACAATCCGGCATTCTTGCCGTAGTAACTGGCGGTCACAGGGTTGTCCGGAAAGAGCCTGTGCAGGCCCAGGGAGACCATTATCGCCGCGAGGATGGTCGGGGCGGCCTTCCCGGCATACTGCACAGTGCCGTCGGGGTTTACGAGCATCGCTCCGGCGGCGCCCGCATCGGGATGCGCGCGCATGAACTCCGTCAGTGTCCTTAGCGCGCCCGGATGGACTATCGTATCGTCGTTTAAGAGCAGGACAAATTCTCCGCGAGAGAGCCGCATGGCCTTGTTGTGATTCGCCGAGAAACCTTCCTGAACCTCATTCCTTATAAGCCTGACCTGCGGGTATTCCCTCTCTATCGCCTCGGCGCTTTTGTCCCTGCTCGCATTTTCGACCACTATAACTTCAATGTCAAGGCCGTCCGCCGTATCGAAAACGGATCTCAGGCAGCCGAGTATCCGTTCCCTGCCCTCGTGGCACACTATGCTGACGGAAAGTTCAGGCAAAAAGCCTCCTGATTCCGGACGGAGAGACCTTTCTCTTCCGCATAATCTCCCGTCTTTTTTCAAGCGTCTCCGGCAAATGCTTTATTATATCCCAGAACGCCATTAAAATGGAAGGCTCAAAGATAAGCAGGAACAGGTTGATTTCAAGTTCGTAGAATATTATATGCGGAATGTCTTTTATGAAATTAATCCCATCGTCGTTCTTTAACATGCAGAGGTAGCGGTTTTTGTGTGAATGGCGGCGGATACTCACTGGAATGTCCCGTCTGCCGGATACTTTCCAGCCCCTTGAGTGCACGGCAATTGCCTCCGGCACATACACAGTCTTCCAGCCCAGGAGGTTTGCGCGCCAGGAGAGGTCTACGTCTTCCTTGTAAGCGAAGAAGGCCGCATCGAAATACTCTCCGGATATTTTTATATCTTCCAGCATGGAACGCCTGTAAAGCGCGGCGGCTCCGCAGGCTCCAAAGACCCGGCAGGCGCTGGAAAACTCCTCGCCGTCCGGAAGGCCGCGCCCGCGGTCAGATGCCTTCCTGCTTTTCTGCATTAAAAGCCCTGTCGAATCCACGGTAATACCATCGGGGCTCAGAAGCTTAGGCGCCGCGGCGCCGGCGGCAGGGTCTGCCTCAAGGGCTGCGGCGAGACCGGATAGAAAACCATCGCCACCGAATGATACATCCGGGTTCACGAGAAAGACGAACTCGCCAGAAGCTTCGGCAATTCCCTGGTTGGCGGCGGCGGCAAAACCCACGTTCTGCGGATTCTCGATAAGCCTTGCCTTCGGGAAACCCCTTACAATGTCTCTCGTGGAGTCTGAGGAGGCGTTATCGACGACGATTATTTCCGAGACGGAATTGTCCGACGAGAGAGAGCCCAGGCACCGCCCGATGTCTTTTCCGCTGTTCCAGGCGACGACAACCGCCGGAATCTTTCCGGTCTCCGGCATCGTCACATGCCGTAATCGTCGTCGAAGCGGACTATATCGTCCTCTTCCAAGTATTCGCCGTTCTGCACCTCTATTATCTGGAGCGGAACCTTACCTGGGTTCTCCAGCCGGTGCCCGGTTGACATGGGGATGAAGGTGGATTCGTTCACGTGCACGTTGTATTTCTTCTCGCCGTTTGTAACGAGCGCGGTCCCTGCCACGACTATCCAGTGCTCGCTCCTGTGGTGATGAAGCTGGTGACTTAGTTTCGCGCCGGGGTTTACCTCTATTCTTTTTATTTTGTACATCGGGCCGGTCTGCATGACGGTATAGGAACCCCATGGACGCCTGACCGTCTTGTGAATAATGTATTCTTCCGAACCCCTTTCCTTCAGGAGAGTCACGACGTCCTTGACCTTCTGCGCCTCTTCTTTCCTGCACACGAGCGTCGCGTCCGGCGTATCCACCACCACGACGCCTTCGAGGCCTATGCCCGCGATGAGCCGCTCCTCCGCATAGAAGGTTGTGTCCCGGCAGCCTATATTCACGGCGTTGCCGATTATGACATTTCCGTCCATGTCCTTCGGGAATATCTCTTCTATGGCCCGCCAGGAGCCTAAGTCCGACCACGTGAAATCCACCGGCACCACGACGGTTTTTTTAGAGCGTTCCATGACGCCATAGTCTATAGATAGCGGCGTAATTTTGCCGAACTCTCCCGCAAGGACGGCCTGTTCTTTTTCGGTGCCTATCGCGCCCCATATTTTCTTCAGGGATTTATAAAGCGGCGGCATGTGGAGCTTTATTTCATCCAGTATGCTCTCCGCCTTCCAGACGAACATGCCGCTGTTCCAGAGATACCGTGAGGACTGCGCGTATTCTTCCGCGGTCTTTATGTCCGGCTTCTCCACGAACTGCTCCACCTTGAATGCCCCGCCGGCCAACGGCTTGCCGGTCTTTATATATCCGTATCCCGTTTCCGGCCTGTCGGGCTTTATCCCGAACACTACGAGATAGCCTTCCTTAGCCAGCTTATCGGCTTTCTTAAGCGCCGAATGGAACTTGTCCTTCTCCTTTATCAGGTGGTCGGAAGGAAGCACCGCCATAACGGAGCCGGGGTGCGCATGTTCCATGTAGACCGCGCCAAGGCCGACTGCCGGGGCGGTATTCCTCGGCACAGGCTCAAGTATAATCTCCGGCTGCCCTCCCGCGACTTCGCCAAGCTGGGACTTCACGTCCACCTTTAGCCTGTCGTTGGTAATGACGCTTATATCCTTTGGCTTCACGACAGGGCTTAGCCTCGTTACGGTCTGCTGGAGCAGGGTCTCTTTTCCGTCTCCGAGCTTCAGGAGCTGTTTCGGGTATAGCTCGCGCGAGAGCGGCCAGAACCTCGTCCCCTGGCCTCCCGCAAGTATAAGGGCTTTCAATTGTGTGTCCTCCCGGTTCTTAAGGCTTTTAAATAAATTGCTTCTATCTCCGAGGCATGCGCCGAAATATCCTTGACAGGCGCTATATTACTCCGGAATTTTTCAATAAGGCCCGGTTCCGAGACAATCATGCGCATCTTTCCCAGGAGATCGTCCGCATCAGCCATTTTGAATAAAAGACCGTTTATCCCGTCTGCGACCCCTTCCGGCAGTGCGCCCGCATCGGATGCTATTACCGGCACGCCGCACGCAAACGCCTCTCTCATGACAATATTGAACGTCTCCGGCCAGAGCGATGGTATGACGATGACATCGATACCGGCAAGTATGTCTCCTATATCATCAAAAGCGTATCCACCGTGAAAAACAATGCGGGCGTCATTTGCAAGTTTCCTCAGGCCTGACAGGATAATTTCATGGTTCTCTCCACCATGCCCGTAAACGTGCATCTCTGCCGCGCCGCAAAGCCTGCC
>JAKAHE010000159.1 GCA_021815285.1 Nitrospirota bacterium | reverse complement strand
TTCCGATCCCGTGCGGCGCATAACCTTGAGAGTGTCGCCCTTGAGCATCTGAGCCTTAAAAAAATGGTCATTTCCGATGTCGTCGGGACGGGGCAGAAGGCCATACCATACTCGCATGTGGATGTAAGGACGGCGACGAAATACTCCGCCGAATGGGCGTGGCTTTCGCGGAAGCTTCTGGAAGTCCTTAAGCCCAGGCTTGAGGCCGAGGGACTTGCGAGGCTTTTTTATGACATGGAACTCCCACTTATTTACGTTCTTGCGCAGATGGAGAGGGACGGGGTATATATCGACACGGCATATCTGCGGGATATGGGGTTGGAATTAAATTCCGAGCTGTCGCGGCTGATTAAAAAGATATATTCCATAGCCGGCGAAGAGTTCAATATCAACTCCCCGAAACAGCTCGCATCCATCCTCTTCGAGAAGCTCGGCCTCCCTCCCGTTAAGAAAACCAAGAGCGGATATTCCACGGACGAGGAGGTGCTGAGGACTCTTGCCTTAAACCACCCGCTCCCGGCGGAGATACTCGAATACAGGGAGCTTTTCAAGCTGAAATCCACTTATGTTGACGCGCTTGGCAGGCTTGCCAACCCGAAAACCGGCAGGGTTCACACGAGCTTCAACCAGGCCGTAACCGCCACGGGCCGCCTGAGCTCCTCCGACCCTAACCTGCAAAATATTCCGATACGGGGCGAGATCGGCAGGAAGATAAGGGCGGCGTTCTGCGCGCCCGAAGGGAGCGTCATCATCTCTGCGGACTATTCGCAGGTGGAACTTCGAATAATGGCGCACCTTGCGGAGGACAGTTCGCTTATCGAGTCATTCGTGAACGGCGAGGATGTGCATAGAAGGACGGCGTCGGAGATTTTCAGTATTGCGCCGGAATCCGTAACGCCGGAGATGCGCAGGCGGGCCAAGGCGGTGAACTTCGGCATAATGTACGGCCTAAGCGCGTACGGCCTCTCGGTCCAGTTGGGCGTACACCCGCGCGAGGCGAAAGAATATATCGACGCATACTTCACGCGTCACAGCGGCGTAAGGGATTTTATTGCAAAGACGCTCGACGAGACGTCCCGACAGGGCTACGCCGTGACGCTATTCGGCAGGAAGCGCCCGATCCCTGAACTGCAAAGCGATAATAAAGTGACGCGCTCCCTTGGCGAGCGGCTGGCGGTAAATACCCCAATACAAGGCAGCGCCGCCGACCTTATAAAAACGGCGATGATAAACATCAGCAGACGCCTTAAGGTCGAGGGTTTTAAGGCCAAGATGGTACTCCAGGTTCACGACGAACTTGTTTTCGAGGCCCCGGAAGACGAAACGGAGAGGGTCAGGGAATTGGCGGTTAAGGAGATGGAGGGCGCGGCGCAATTCAAGGCCCCGCTCAAGGTTGACGTGGGAATAGGGAAAAACTGGGGCGAGGCGCACTAAGGTGGCGAACCCGCGTTTATGGCGGATGGCATGACATTCGCGAACACGGAAACCGGTTTTCAGGTTTGATCCCCGAGGCTCAATGGAAGTTTCAGATGTTACTTTATCCTCGCCGCCTTGAGGTTCCCCACGACTACGATGTCCATTTTGTCCGGGTGCAGATATTCACGCGCGACGTCCAGAACATCCTTTTTCGTTACACTGTGTATCCCGTTGTAGTACACCTCGAAGTAATTAAGCCCAAGCTTATAGAACTCCACCTGGGCCAGGAGATCGGCCATCTTCGAGTCCGTGTCCATCTTCCGGGCGAAACTCCCGTAGATAAAGTCCTTCGCGTCGGAAAGCTCCTTGTCGGATACCTCTCCCGCCTTCATGTTTTTTATGATATTCAGCGTCTCTTCCATAGCCTTTTTGGCAGTATCGTTTTTGGTCTGCATCCCGACGGTATACGCGCCGGAATATTTGCGCGCGTCGAAGTAGCTGTAGGCGTCGTAGGCCAGGCCCATGTTGTCCCTTATAGTATTTAATATCCTCGATACGAACCCGCCCCCGCCGAGGATATAGTTCATCACGTAGAGCTTGTAGTAGTCGGGATTATCGCGCGCTACGCCCACGTGCCCCATGAGGATGGTCGCCTGCGTAACGTCCCTGTTTATGTATTTGCGTCTCAGGGCCATCTTCGGCAGGGCCGGGATGCTTGGCTTGGGCACTTTTTTCTGCTTCCATCCGGCCATATACTTGTCTACAAGGCCCTTTGCCTCCGCAGGAGTGATGTCCCCCACGACAGCCATTATGCAGTTGTTGGGGACGTAGAAGTCGTTGTGGAATGCGACGATGTCGTCCCGCGTGATGGTGTCAAGCGATGCGGCTGTGCCTTCCACGGGGCGGCCATACGCGTTCTCGTCGCCGAAGACCATCTTCTGGTAAGCCTTCTGCGCCACGTAGCCGGGGTGCTGTTCCTCGCGCAGTATCCCGGCCTTGATGTCCTTCTCTGTCCGGTCTATTTCCTCTTGGGCAAATGTCGGCTGGATAAGCACCTTCGAGAGGAGCGAGAAGCCGGTATCCAGGTCTTTCTTAAGGACGGTCAGGTGCGCGACGGCGTAATCCGTGTCGCCGCCGACGCCAAGGGATGCGCCTATGAAGTCCGTCTTCCCGGAGATGTCCATAGCGCTCATGCCCGCCGCGCCCTTTGTCAGAAGCGCCGCAGTCAGATGCGCAAGGCCCGCTTTCCTGTAAGGCTCCTCCACGGACCCGGCCCTGATTATCATGCTTATTGTGACCATAGGAAGCGAGCGCTCTTCTTTTACGAGGAGTATCATGCCGTCTTTCAGGACGTATCTCTTCCCGATGGGTCCCTTGAAACGGGATATATTGAACTTCGGCTTCGGGAGCGCGGCCTCGGCGGATGTCGAAGCCGGTTGAGCGGCAGGTTTTTCCGACGCCTTCGCCTGTGCGAAGGCGGGAGACGAAACAACGGCAATTAGGATAATCAGAAGAAATTCGGCAAGATATTTTCGCATGGCGCCCTCTGTTTAATAAGTCGCTTGGTTGCCGCTTTCGCGGACATGACGATTACGATATTGCACCGGTCATCGTATCGGGCCGCCAGCGGGAGCGGGGGCCATTTTATGGGTTACGGGGAGCGGGATAAGTATGCCTACGGTGCTGTTATCCGCCGTCAGATACTTCTTCGCAACCCGTTGGACGTCCTCCGGGGTAACCTTTTTGATATTGTCGAGATATGTGTCAAGAAGCTTCCAGGAAGCGACGGACTCGTATATCCCGAGCATCATGGCGCGGTAGAAGTTGGAATCCTGACCCATGATGAAACCGGCCTCTATCTGGTTTTTCGCCTTTTGCAGTTCATGCGCCGATACGGGCGTTGTCTGGATTTTTTTTATCTCGTCGTATACCGCATCCTCGGCCTCTTTGGCCGTCTTGCCGGGCATCACGCCGACGGTGAAGGAAAACGTATTTGGATCCTTTGAAACTCCCTCGTAGTCGGCGTCTGCGTACTGGGCTATCTGTTTTTTGTATACCAGGTCTTTATACAGCCGCGAGCTGTTCCCGCCGGAAAATATCGTCTCGAGGACGTCGAGGGCGTAGTAGTCCTTGCTCTCCAAGTTTGGCGCATGGTAGATGATGTCAACCGTGGGAAGCTCCGCCTGCTTCTTGAGGTATACCCGCCTCTCACCCTGCTGGGGCGGCTCGGAAACGACCACCTTTGGCGGCTCAGGCCCGCGCGGTATTGGGCCGAACCACTTTTCAATCTCCTTGATGGTCTTCGCCGCGTCTATATCGCCCACGACGACTATCGTCGCATTGTTCGGCATGTAGTAATGCCTGTAATGCCTCCTTACGTCCTGGATGGTATAGTGCTTGATGTTGTCCATCCAGCCTATTATCGGCCAGTGGTAGGGGGCAAGGACGAATGCCGCCGCCTCCGTCTGTTCGCCAAGCGCGGCCTCGGGGTTGTCGTCCGTCCGCATCCTGCGCTCCTCCTCGACGACCTTCCTCTCTTTCTGGAAGGCGGAGTTCTTCAGCAGAAGGCCGTTCATCCTGTCGGATTCGAGGTCGAAGGACAGCCAGATGTAATCCGAGGCGAAGGTCTGGAAAAAAGCTGTATAATCCTGGCTGGTGAAGGCATTGTCGCTCCCGCCGTAGCGCTGGACTATCTGCGAGAACTCCTTAGGGCCGAAGCGCTTTGAGCCCCGGAACATCATGTGTTCCAGCATGTGCGATATGCCGGCCTTGTCGTATCGCTCGTAGCGGGAGCCGACCTTGTACCATATCTGGAATACGGCGTCGGGCGCCTTGTGCTCCTCAAGGAGCAGCACCTTGAGCCCGTTTTTCAGCGTATATTCCTTTACGTTCTCGAACCCGCTTTTTGCAAAGGCGGGGAGAGAAACGAAAACGATAACGAATGTTAAAAGAATTCGGGTAAAACACTTACGCATTTATGTGCCCCCTTTCGGAACATGGCCGGGTTTCTCCTTCTTCAAAGACGCATTATAGATTTCTTTCCTTGAAAACCCGGTAATTCTTGCGGTTTCCGCCGCCGCCGCTTTCCTGGAAAGCCCCCTGTCGCGCATGAGACTTTCCATAATCGCAAGCGGGTCGCCCGCTTGAACCGGCGGCGGCTCGCCCGCAACTCCTTCGATAATCAGGGTAATTTCCCCGCGTATGCCGGCCAGTCGGCATGGGGAAGATGGGCCTTCATCACTGCCCGACGCGCCGTAGACGGTTTTAATTATAGCAGAAATATTGCCGCGCAGAGTATTTTCGTGAATTTTTGTAAGCTCCCGCGAGAGCGAAACGCGCCTATCTCCCATAAC
>JAKAHE010000158.1 GCA_021815285.1 Nitrospirota bacterium | reverse complement strand
ATAATTTTTATATTTGTAAAATCGCTATCAACCCGTTTACCACACAATGTTAGAGAGAACCTTCGTGCTTACGAAGAATTTTGCGATTCTCTGTGCCCTCTGTGTCTCTGTGGTTCCATATTACTTTGGATATTTTTTCTTGATTTAACAGTTTGGGCGGGAGTAAGATGCTTGCTTGACAAACGCAAGAGGCAAATGTGAAAAAAAGTTGGAAATATTTTGTCCTGATGGCTATCTTGCTTATAGCTCAGGGCTGCGCAGTTTATCGCCCGAAACCCATTGATGAACAAGCCGTCTCCAGAACACTCTCTTCCCCGGACGAAAAATCAATCTGCATAAAAGCCAGGCAAATAAACCACCCAATCCTGAAGCCGCGCAATATTGATTTCAAAAACGGAATCTCGGCCCAGGACGCGGCCATTATAGCCGTTATAGCAAATCCTGCACTCCGGGAGGAGCGGGACCGCATAGGCGTGGCCAACGCCCAGCTGTTGCAGGCCGGTATACTGCCCAATCCCACATTCGGCTACAGTTCGGACTTTCCAATAGGCGGCAACACCGCCGGGACTGTAACCGCATACGGACTCGGGCTGGACTGGGACATCCGGTCGCTTCTTACAAGGGGCGCCAAGGTCGATGCGGCGCGCGCTGAGGCCGCGTCGGTTAACCTCCGGACGGCGTGGGACGAATGGCAGGTCGCGGAATCCGCAAAAAGGCACGTCTACAGGCTGTCGTATCTTGAAAAGCAACTTGCCGTCGGCAGGGAAGAGGAGGCTGGCCTGAGGAAGAACCTCGTTGCGGTAAAGAAAGCCGTAGGTATGGGTGATATGACGGCCGTGGATTTGAGCGCTGTTGACGCGACATTGAGAAAAATTCACACGTCTGTGCTCGATATTGAAAAAAAGCAGGAGCAGGAAAGGCTTACGCTGAATCAAATCCTCGGTTTTCCGCCGGGAAGCGTGATTCCGCTCGCAAAGGGCACGGGACGGACGTCTTTTAATGATGTCCCGTCCCTTGCGGAGATAATGAAAGGCATTGAGAGGAGGCGGCTTGACCTGCTTGCCCTAAAAATGGGCTATAAAAGCAGGGAAGCAAGTCTTAGGGCCGCGATTCGCGCGCAATTTCCGAAGATAAACATCGGATTTTCCCATGCGCGGGATAACACGGACGTAATAAGCGCGGGGTTTTCAGTATCCATAAGCCTGCCTTTTTTTGACAGAAATCAGGGCCGAATTGCCATCGAAAAGGCGGGCAGGAGGCAGCTTTTTGACGAATATTTGAACCGCGTGTATAAGACGAGGGCGGACGCAGCCGCCATTCTTACAAATATTAAATCCGTTGAGAAACAGGTGGATGCCGCTGACAAGGCCTCGAAATCGCTGCAGAGGCTCGTTCATATTTCCTACAGGGGATTTCTTGAAGGGAATATAGACGTACTGAGTTATTACGATGAAGTGAACAGGCTGTTTTCCAGGAAGCTTGAGACCCTGAAGCTAAAGCAGGAACTGGCGGACCTTCACGTCGCGCTGGAGATAACTTCCGGGGAATTCCTGGGCCGCGAATAAGAAGGAGGTTATAAGAGCAATGAAAAAGCCCGCGAAGGGCGTTATTATAGCCGTCGTGATAATCTGTCTTGCGGGAGGCGCGTATTTGTTTTTCCGCGGGAGACATGTGTCGAAAACAGGGGCGGCGGGACCGTCAGGAGGGGACTCCGCGCCGGTCGCGCTTGTGGATGTGGAGCCTGTCCGGCAGGCCGCAATTTCCGAGCACATAACGGCATACGGAGACGTCGTGCCCGCCCCGGGCGCGATACGGGTGGTTTCGGTTCCTTTTGAAAGCATGATAAGCCGCGTCATGGTGAGTGAGAGGCAGAAAGTCTCCAGGGGCGATCCACTCCTGGAGCTTAAGGCCAGCCCGAATACCCGCCTGGAGCTTGAGCAGGCGCGAAACGCAAATGACATAGCCGGCCAGAAGCTTGCCCACGTGAAAGAGCTGTTCGCCCTCAAGCTCGCGACGAATTCCCAGATGCTCAAGGCCCAGGAGTCGGCCAGGCAGGCATCAGCCCGTATTGAAAGCCTGAAGAAGCGCGGCGTCGGCGGGAAGCGGATTATAAACTCGAATACGACAGGTCTTATAAACAAGGTAAGCGTCCAGGAAGGCGCGATAGTTCCGGCAGGCAATCCGCTCGTGGAGATAATCGCCCAGGACCGCCTCGAGGTGCGCCTCGGCGTCGAGCCAGATGTCATAAAACGTCTCGTCTCAGGCCAGGCTGTAAGGCTTAATTATGTCAATGTGTCCGGCGCCGTGGAAATAACCGGCAGGATAAGGAAAATATCGCGCGCGGTCAACCCGAAGACGCGTCTTGTGGACGTATTTGTAACTCTGCCGAGTTCGGCCAGATACATGCTCGGCGAATATATACTTGGCAGGATAAGAACGGCCTCGTCCAGAGGCCTGATGGTACCTCGGAGCGCCGTCCTGCCGGAGGACGGAGCCCATGTGCTCTTTACCGTGAAGGACGGACGCGCGGTGAGGCACGTTGTGCAGGTAATCCTCGAAAACGACAGGGATGTCCAGGTATCCGGGCCGGGGCTCAAGGCGGGAGACGAGGCTGTGATCGTTGGAGATTACGAGCTTAAGGACGGAATGGACGTAAAGACAGCGGGGGGCAGATGAGCTTTTCCGGCTGGGTTCAGCATCACCGCCGTTCGATACTTTTCCTCCTCGCGGTCCTTATGGTTGGCGGAGTCGCAAGCAGTTTTAAGCTTCCCGTGGCGCTCTTCCCCGACATAAGCTTCCCGCGCGTTGTAGCCGAACTCGACTCCGGAGACCGCCCCGCAGACCAGATGGCCATAGAGGTGACCTGGCCCGTCGAGGAAGCGATAAGGTCCGTGCCGGGCGTCGTGAGCGTAAAGTCCACTACAAGCCGCGGGAGTGCCGAAATATCCGTGAATTTCGGATGGGGAAGGGACATGGTAGCGTCGATGCTCCAAGTGGAGTCCGCTATAAACCAGGTCATGCCGTCCCTGCCAAAAGGCACGACCTTCAGCGTAAAGAGAATGGATCCGACCGTCGATCCGGTGCTTGCCTACAGCCTTTCCTCCGATACCCATTCCCTTACTGAACTGAGGGACATCGCGTTCTATCAGCTCCGCCCGCTGCTTTCGACCGTAAGGGGCGTGGCAAGGGTGCAGGTTCAGGGCGGAAATGTCGAGGAATACAGGGTCATGGTTGACCCTGCCAAGCTCGCCTCCTACGACCTGTCGCTTCGGGATGTATCAAAGGCCCTTTCTGCGGCCAACGTCATAACCGCCGTAGGCCGCCTGGAAGACCACTACAAGCTCTACCTCGCCATGTCGGACACGAGGTTTAACAATCTTGGTCAGATACGAAATACGGTTCTGCGCTCTGGCAAGGACGGCCCCGTCCTTCTGGAAGACGTGGCGACGGTCAGCCGCGGCAATGTGCCGCAATGGACCCGCGTTACCGCCGACGGCCACGACGCCGTTCTCCTGAACGTGTATCAGCAGCCAGGCGGGAATACCGTGCAGATTGCAAAGGACCTTAAGGCCAAGCTTGCGGCCTTCAAAGGGCAGATACCCGCCGGGATAAAGATAGCCAACTGGTACGACCAGAGCCAACTCATAATCTCTTCCGCCGCCAACGTCCGGGACGCGATACTCATAGGAATAGCGTTGGCGGCCATAATACTTTTCCTGTTCCTGAGGAATATAAAGATTACGCTTATTGCGATAATCACGGTTCCGGGCGTTCTGGCCGCGACGGTGCTCCTGCTGTACGTGCTCGGACAGAGCTTCAACATCATGACGCTTGGCGGTATGGCCGCGGCTGTGGGGCTTATAATCGACGACACTATCGTCATGCTTGAACATATCATCAGGCGCCTGCGCGGGAACCCCGGCGAACACCACAAAAAAGTCGTCCGGGCCGCAGGCGAGTTCACAAGGCCCCTGATGGGCTCGTCCGCCTCGACGATAATAATCTTCGCACCGCTTGCCTTTCTCTCAGGCGTGACCGGGGCGTTCTTCAAGGCCCTGTCCCTTACTATGGCCTCAAGCCTTCTCATTTCCTACTTTGTCGCATGGCTTGCAGTTCCGCTGCTTGCGGATCATCTCCTCGGGCAGAAAGACGCAGACCAGAAGGAAGGCGGTTTTGCGACGCAGAAGGCGCACGACGGCTACGGGAAGATAATGAACCGCCTGCTCGCCCGCCCGGTATTGCTGCTCCTGCCGATCGTGCCGCTTGTTTTCGCAGGGTGGCTCGGTTATAAGCACATCGGCTCCGGCTTTATGCCGAAGATGGACGAGGGCGGTTTTATCCTTGATTACTACGCCGAGCCGGGTACGTCCTTAAGTGAGACGGACCGTCTGCTGAGGCAGGTGGAAGGCATCCTGAAGAAGACGCCGGAGGTGGACACGTATTCCAGGCGCACCGGGCTTCAGCTCGGCGGCGGCGTTACGGAAGCCTACCAGGGGGATTTCTTTGTGCGCCTAAAGCCTTTTCCGAGAAGGCCGATAGGCGCTGTGATGGACGACGTCAGAAAGAAGGTGGAGAGCTCCGTGCCCGGCCTGCACATAGAGATGGCCCAGCTTATGGAGGACTTAATCGGAGATCTGACCGCCGTCCCGCAGCCGATAGAGATAAAGATATTCTCGGATGACGGCCAGCTCCTGGGGAAGCTCGGCCCGCAGGTAGCCTCGGTTATCGGCAATATCCCCGGCGTGGTGGATGTTGATAACGGCATCGTCCTGGCGGGAGACG
>JAKAHE010000157.1 GCA_021815285.1 Nitrospirota bacterium | reverse complement strand
GGCTCAGCCATTTATAATGACAAATGCTATAATTAAAGAAGTAAAGGCGCGTTCCAGGAAGGGTGCGCGAAGGGATTTTATTTCTTGAACAAAGGAGCGGGGGATATGCAAACAAAGGCGACAATAGCAGGGCACCCGATACACCCGATGCTGGTAGTATTGCCGATCGGCATGTGGGTCTTTTCGTTGATCGGCGACATCGTCATAAGGGCGGGCGGGAACCCCGCGTGGGCGCCCGCGGCCTATTACTCAATGGGCATGGGCATAATCGGCGCACTTCTGGCCGCAGTCTTCGGCCTGACAGACCTTCTCTCCATACCGCAGGGCGCGCGGGCGAGGAAGATAGGCTACTGGCACCTGGGGATCAACCTCTCGGTTACGGTCCTGTTCATAGTCAACTTCTATCTGCGATCCGTGGGGCCGCCAGTCGATTTGACGCCGTTCATACTCTCTATAGTGAGTATCGCGGCGCTTCTCGTATCCGGCTGGCTCGGCGGCGAGATGGTTTATGTCGAGGGAGTTGCAGTTTCACCCGCCGCGAAGCCGGCGGCAGCGGAAGAAAAAGAGGAAGAACCTCTTAAAAAAGCTGCTTAACCGAAACGCCCGCCTTAGGGCGGCCACATGGGGCGCGAGGTCTCTCGCGCCCTTAATTTTGCCCCACATAGGCGGCTTGCCTTAAACCCGCCCTTCGGATTACAATATATAAATAAGATATTAAATGGAGGATTATGAAATGGCTGGCGGAACCAATATTGCCGGCTGGTTCGAGATACCGGTGCACGACCTGGACAGGGCCAGGCTTTTTTATGAATCGGTTCTGAATATCGAACTGTCGGTAAACGATTTCGGGGCGCTGAGGATGGCTTTCTTTCCGATGGCCTCCGGTGTCTACGGGGCCTCCGGCGCGCTGGTGAAGGGAGAGTCTCACGCGCCGTCGCACAGGGGCATACTGATATATCTGTCCGTAGAGGACATAGAGGAAACGCTCGACAGGGTGGACGCAAACGGCGGCAGGACGCTCATGCCGAAGACCTCCATCGGGGATTACGGCTTCATCGCGCACTTCCAGGACAGCGAGGGAAACCGCCTGGGGCTTCACTCGATGAGGTGACGGGGCGCAGGGCGGAATAAACTCAAGCCCCCAAGCTGCTGACAAACCAATGAACCCGTCATTGCGAGCGTTAGCGAAACAATCTCGGTTTTTAAATTCTGAGATTGCCGCGTCGCCTAAAAGGCTCCTCGCAATGACAAAATTTGGCGTTTTATCAGCTACCGGGTCTGGATTACTTTACCCGGCACTTCGGGGCGAGGAACTTCCTGAGGTAGGGGATTATGCAGTCCGGGACGAGACCTGATACGTCTCCGCCCAGGGCTGCGACTTCCTTTATGACCGTAGAAGAGGTGTAGGAATATTCCTCGGACGGCATCATGAAAACCGTCTCTACCTGGTGGCTAAGACGCCTGTTCATGAGCGCCATCTGAAGCTCGAATTCGAAATCCGACACCGCCCGAAGGCCCCGGACCACGACGCTTGCGCCCTTACGCTTCACGTGCTCGACAAGCAGGCCCTCGAATATCTCCACCTCCACCCGCTCGCCAAGGTCCGCCGTAGCCTCCCGTATCATCTTCACGCGCTCCAAGGCGGAGAAAAGCGGCTCTTTCCTGGCGTTCGGAGCGACAGATACAATCACCTTGTCGAAGAGCGTAAGGGAGCGCTTTATAAGATCCACGTGCCCGTTGGTTATCGGGTCGAACGTGCCGGGATATACCGCTATCCTCTTCATCAGAACTGCACCTTCGGCACAGCCGTCGCCGATGCCGGCGCCTTGAAGTATGTCGCCGGACGGAGATTAAACATCCCGGCAATCACGTTGTCCGGGAAACGCCTTAGCGATGCGTTGTAGTCCCGCACGAGATTATTGTAGCGCATCCGCTCCACGGCAATCCGGTTCTCCGTCCCGGCAAGCTCATCCATGAGCTGGGAGAAGTTCCTGTCGGCCTTCAGGTTCGGGTAATTCTCCACGACCATCATCAGCCTCGAGAGCGCCCCGGTCATCTGGTTCGAGCCGTCGATTTTGTCCTGCCTTGTCGCGGCGCCGGCCATCTTCGCCCTCGCCGCCGCAATATCCTCGAATATCTCCTTTTCGTGGCTGGCATAGCCCTTGACCGTGCTCACAAGGTTCGGTATCAGGTCGTTTCGCCTCTGGAGCTGGTTTTCCACCTGGCTCCACTGGGCGTCTATCGCCTCGTTCATGGTTACAAGGCGGTTGCGCGTGGATATTACGCTCCCGCCGACAATCACCGCCGCCAGGAATATCGCGCCCAGGACGGCCAATACCGCGATCAAAGTCTTGTTCATCTTAATTCTCCTTACGCATGACCACCGAACGTGCCCTTCTCCAGGTTCTCCTGGATACGGAAAAGCCTCTTCGCCTCCGCCCCGGCCTTTTCCGACTCCTCCATCCGTCCCATCATCTTCAGGACGAAAGCCTTTCCGTCCCACGCGAACGGGTCGTCCTTGTTTGCATTTATCCTTTCCTCAAACGCCGCCAGGGCATCGTCCAGCCTGCCGAGCTTCGCAAGGGACGCGGCGTAGCCGTTCTTCGCGTATTCGTCATCGGGGTCTGCGGCCCGGGCCTTCTCGAAGGCCGAAAGCGCCTCCTCGAACTTCCCGAGTCTCCCCATTATCTGGCCGATGCAGTTTAAGAAATATGGCTCGCCGGGGGCTATCTCAGAGGCCGCCATAAAGGCATCCGCCGCCTCCTGGAGCCTCCCGGCCTTTTCAAGCAGACCCGCCTTGTCCTTCAGCGCATCGAGAAAATCAGGCGAAAGCGAAAGTGTCTTGTTGTAGGCCTCAAGCGCCGCGTCCGCCTCGCCGAGCTCCTCCCGGACGGAGGCAAGCTTGTACCATGCGTCCGGGTCCTCGGGCGCCATCTGCACAAGCCGCTCGGCGACGCCAAGGGCCTCCTTGTGCTTTCCCATGTTGAAGAGATACGCGCCGTAGTTGTCGAGTATCTCGTGGTCTTCCGGGTCGAGTTTAAGCGCCTTCTCCATCTCGCCCACGGCCTTCTCAAGCTCCTCAAGCCCGAAGAGCGCGTTCGCCTTCCCCGCATGGGCGCGTGCATTCTTGCCGTCGATGCGTATCGCCTCGTCGAACGCCTGCCTGGCCTTCCTGTATTCCCGCTTCATCAGGAGCTCGTGCCCCTCTTCGATTTTCTTATTTAATTCAGCTGATTTTTTGTCGTCCAAAATTTATCCTTTTATTTAAGTGTGTTAATCATGCTGCCAACTCTTCTTTGACTTTATCTCGTTCGCTCCAAACTACCGGATTAACATCATAACTTTTCAACGCATCCATTACCGCTGTTGATGGAACATGTTCAGAATCATTTAGTAGGGCATAGGCGCGCGAATTTGCCGGCCTGACCTCTTTAGTGTCTATCCAAGAAAATGCAAGGGCTTGCGCCGTATCTTTGTTTGGTTTATTTATAGCATGAAGTATACGCTCCGGTTGCTTTCTTGATGCGGGAATTACGAAATCAAAAAGATGATCATAACCACTTTTCCCGGTAAATTTCACTTTTGGTGTATATCGTATCTCATTTCGATCAAGCCATAAAGTAACATCTTCAAGAAACAAACTGGCGACCATAGGCACAGCTAAATAAAATAAGTCGTTTACAGCCAGCATTGCTTGAAGCAAATTATGTTTCCGCAAAGCAAAGTTTTCTGGTGACGCAAGAACTGTTAACGAATTATCATCCAGCCTGACACCAAAACCGTTTAAAGTAAGAGTCAAAAGATCTTTTCTTTTTTTGCTTTCAAGCTCACATCCTGAGCGTTTTAGGTCTTCAATTATATAACCATCATCTGTGAGAATAAATACTCCATTTTCATGTTTAACATAAATTTGAAGATAATCATTATGTCTATCCAAATAAGGCGTGGTTATCTCAACCCAATCTTTTATTTGGCGAAGAGCCGTCTTATCCCTAAGCCACAATAGGTATTGATCTAACAATCGTTGTATTTCGTCAATCATGAAAACAAACCTTTTTGTATATTTGGTGGATGAGTAATGTTACAAAACTTCATGAAATCATGAAGTACCTGCCACAAATCGGCCATATCAGGGAATTGGCTTGCAGGTACAGGGATTGCCCATTTGTCTCCAAATCCTTCACGATATATATGAAGATGAGGTGAAGAAATCTCTTGGCCGTCTGGGTTGCGATGCGGTTGCCCGCCAAAGTCAATACGAACAAGCACAATTATCTGGAGTGCACGATTTTGATAGGAACCTTTTAGCAGATCAATTTTGCCACGGCTTATATCGAGTAGAAAGTTTTCACGTTTATCTTGCGATGCAAGAGGAATTGTTATAGACCCGCCTAACCCAGGATAATCCCAGCGCTCTTCATTAACTCGCTGTTTATCCATGGCCACCAGCGCATCGGCTTCACCTTGTGTCAGATTTATTTCAGCCATATTTTTACCATCCCCCGCTTGCCCCGCCGCCGCCGGACATGCCGCCGCCGAAACCTCCGAAACCGCCTCCAAAACCCCCTCCGCCGCCGCCTCCAAAACCGCCAAATCCGCCCCCGAAACCCCCTATAAACGGCCCGCCGAAGCCCCCGCCGCCGCGCCTGCCGGTAAACCCGCTGCCTCTCGACCGGCCCCAGAAACCTCCGCCGGGGAGCAGGAACTGTACAACAATAAACAGGACAAACGCGAGGAACAAAACCCCGGAGAAAACATTTCTGGCATCCCTGCGCGGAGGAGGCTTTGACCC
>JAKAHE010000156.1 GCA_021815285.1 Nitrospirota bacterium | reverse complement strand
AATTTAACCCCCAACAAAGGAGATAAGCATGGGAATGTTCTGCTACCAGTGCGAACAGGCCGCCAGGGGAACCGGCTGCACGGTCAAGGGAGTGTGCGGCAAGGACGAAAACATGGCCCTGTTGCAGGATGAATTGATATCCGCCGTCAAAGGCATATCGCAGTGCGCCTCCCGCGCCGCGAAAGCGGGCAGAAGGGACGAAGAGATAGATGTCTTCGTTACGGAGGCCCTTTTCTCCACCCTTACCAATGTAAACTTCGACCCTGCCCGCCTCGAAGCCTGGCTTAAAAAGGCCGGTGAGATGAAGGCAAGGGCGAAGGCTATGTGCGAGACGGCTGGCGTGAAACCGCAGACGTCTGATTTTAATTCCCCCGTCTCCATTACCGCCCGCAAGGAGAAATACGGCGAGGACATATCCTCGCTTCAGGAGCTTGTCACCTACGGCGTAAAAGGAATAGCCGCATACGCAGACCACGCCTATATCCTCGGGCAGACGGATGCGGAGATATTCCGCTTCATACACGACACCATGAGCTACCTGGCCGAAGAAAAACAGACGGCGGATAGGCTATTCGAGCTTGCCATGCAGGCAGGGGCTGTGAACCTGCGGGCCATGGAACTCCTGGACGGCGCGAATACGGGCGCATACGGCCATCCTGTTCCCGCTAAAGTGCGGGTAACGCCCGTGAAGGGCAAGGCGATAGTAATATCCGGGCATGACTTGAAAGACCTTGAAGAGCTCCTGAAGCAGACCGAGGGAAAGGGAATAAACATATACACACACGGGGAGATGCTCCCGGCGCACGGATACCCCGGGCTTAATAAATACGCGCACCTTGCCGGGAACTACGGCGGGGCCTGGCAGGACCAGGTGAAGGAGTTCGACGCCTTCCCGGGGGCTATCGTTATGACGACGAACTGCATCCAGAAGCCCCGCGAGAGCTACCAGAACCGGATATTCACGACAGGCCTTGTCGCCATGCCTGGAGTAAAGCATGTAACCAATGCCGATTTCTCGCCCGTTATCGAGGCCGCGCTGAAGGCCCCCGGATTTGACGCGGACACCCCTGAGAATACGATTCTTACGGGTTTCGGCAGGAATACCGTAATGAGCGTCGCAGGGAAGGTAATCGACGCCGTCAAGGCCGGGAAGATAAAGCATTTTTTCCTTATAGGCGGGTGCGACGGCTCAAAATCCGGCAGGAATTACTATACCGAACTGGCGATGGCCGCGCCAAAAGACTCGGTAATCCTTACGCTTGCGTGCGGGAAGTACCGCTTCAACAAGCTCGAATTCGGCGACATCGGCGGGATACCGAGGCTGCTCGACATCGGCCAGTGCAACGACGCCTACTCAGCTATAAAGATTGCCGTGGCGCTCTCCGAGGCGTTCGGAGTCGGTGTAAACGACCTGCCGCTCTCGCTCGTGCTTTCGTGGTATGAGCAGAAGGCCGTTTCGATACTCCTGACCCTGCTGAACCTCGGCATAAAGAACATCCGGATAGGGCCGTCGCTCCCGGCGTTCCTTTCGCCGAACGTCGCCGGGGCGCTCGTGGAGAAGTTCAATATAATGCCGATTACCACCCCAGAAGCGGACTTGAAGGCCATGCTCGGGCAGTAGTCTTAGAGCTATCGTTGCCGGCAGACTAAAAACCCCGCCCAAAAAAGGCGGGGTTTTGTTTTGAGCGATAAAGGGTGTCCGGGGCTATAAAATCCCCCTCGCGGACGGGCCTTAAGAGGCCTCTTTTTCCTCTTTTTCGTAGAGGAGAATCGCCGATTCGCGGCTGTTGATTACCTCCTCATTTATCACGACTTCCTTGACATTCTGCTGTGAAGGCACGTCGTACATGAGGTCGAGCATGACCTCTTCGAGTATTGCCCTCAGGCCCCTCGCGCCGGTCTTTCTCTGGACGGCCTTTTTGGCTATGGCCTTCATCGCGCCGTCCGTGAAACGGAGCTTCACGCCTTCCATAGTCATAAGCTTCTGATACTGCTTTATGAGCGAGTTCTTGGGTTCTGTTAGGATGGATACCAGGGCTTCTTCGTCAAGCTCCACGAGGGTGGCTATGACGGGCACCCTGCCTATGAACTCCGGTATCATGCCGAATTTCAACAGGTCTTCCGGCTGCACCTGGGTCAGCACTTCCCCTATTTTTACCTCTTTTTTCGAACGCACCTCCGCGCCGAAGCCCATGACCTTATCGCCGCCCCTGTGCTCGATTATTTTTTCGAGCCCCACGAACGCGCCGCCGCAGATGAAAAGTATATTGGATGTATCGACCTGTATGAACTCCTGGTGCGGGTGCTTCCTGCCGCCCTGCGGCGGGACGGAGGCCACGGTTCCCTCGATAATCTTGAGCAGCGCCTGCTGGACGCCCTCGCCGGAGACGTCGCGGGTGATGGACGGGTTCTCAGACTTACGGGAAATCTTGTCTATCTCGTCGATGTAGATTATGCCTCTCTGCGCGCGCTCGGCGTCGTAATCCGCCGCCTGGAGGAGCTTTAAGACTATATTCTCGACGTCTTCGCCGACATAGCCCGCCTCCGTGAGGGTGGTGGCGTCCGCGATGGTAAACGGCACGTCGAGCATCCGGGCCAGGGTCTGGGCGAGGAGCGTCTTGCCTACGCCTGTCGGGCCGATAAGCAGGATATTGGACTTCTGGAGCTCGACGTCGTCCAGTTCCGTAACCGGCGTGGATATGCGCTTGTAGTGGTTGTGGACAGCGACTGAAAGTATCTTCTTGGCCCGCTCCTGGCCTATGACGTATTCGTCCAGGAATCGCTTAATCTCCGCAGGCTTCGGGAGTTTTGGCATCCCTGAAGCGCGTTCCTCGTCCCACTCCTCTGCAACAATGTCGTTGCAAAGCTCTATGCATTCGTCGCAGATAAAGACTGTGGGGCCGGCTATAAGCTTCCTGACCTCGTCCTGGCTCTTCCCGCAGAAAGAACAGTGATGAACAGCCTTGTCGTTATCCGTTTTCTTCTCCATCTGTAAAAAACCTCCTACTGCATGTATTGCTACGGTCGGCGCTCCCTCAAAAAACAGAGTAATCTGTTAAAAATGCAAAGCTTGCCATTGCGAGGAGCCGAAGGCGACGCGGCAATCTCTGCATTTATAAAAGTCTGAGATTGCTTCGCATGGCTCGCAATGACCTCTAAATATTTTGCCTTCGGCAAGCCCTCCAAAAAGAGTTACAGTTTCCCCGGCCCCTCCGGCAGTCTCTCGATTACTGCGTCTATAAGGCCGTATTCCTTCGCCTGGATGCCGCTCATGAAGAAGTCCCGGTCCGTGTCCACGGCTATTTTCTGTATGTCCTGGCCGGTGGCCCTGGCGAGAATCTGGTTTAAGGCCTCCTTCATCCTGAGTATCTCTCTTGCGTGGATGTCGATGTCCGTCGCCTGGCCCTGGAAACCTGCCGAGGGCTGATGAATCATAATCCGCGAATTCGGCAGACTGAACCGCCGGCCCTTCTCGCCCGCGGCCAGAAGGAGCGCGCCCATGCTTGCGGCCTGGCCCAGGCATATCGTGGATACCGGGGCGCGAACGTAATTCATAGTGTCGAATATCGCAAGCCCGGCTGTTACCACCCCGCCCGGGCTGTTTATATACAGATGGATTTCCTTGTCCGGGTCGTCCGCCTCGAGGAAAAGGAGCTGCGCAATTACGGCGTTGGCGACGTCGTCGTCTATTGCGGTTCCAAGGAATATAATCCTGTCCTTGAGCAGACGGGAGTAAATATCGTAGGCCCTTTCGCCACGCGCGGTCTGCTCTATGACATACGGAATGAGCATTAAACCCTCCGGAAAATGGGAACTTTTAACTGGAAGTAATTCCTAATGTATTTTAAACCAAATACCGCATAAAAGCAACGACTGCCTGACTTAATTTTACCTTAAAAAAGGATTTTTGGTAAACTTTCAGGCGGCCTTGACTCTTTTTGCCTGCGAGAGAACGAACTCAAGCGTCTTTTCTTCTCCAAGCATCCCCCGCAGGGCCTCCATGCCGCCTTCCCGTCGAGTGTAAAGCTCCTTTAAATCCATGGGGTTATGTCCTGTCTGAGCCGCCAGGCGCTGTATACCCTGCTCAAGTTCCTGATCGGAAACCCGGACGCCTTCCCTGTCCGATATTGCGGCAAGAACCAGGGACGCCTTCACCCTCTCGGAGGCCATTTTCAGGGCCTCCTCCTCGAAGCGCTTCATCTCGGCCCCGGCCTCCTCCGGCTTCAGGCCTGAAGACAGAAGCTCCCGGCGCTTCCTCGCTTTGAGAGAGCCTATCTCCCTGTCCACCAGGGACTGCGGCAGTTCGAAGTCGTGCCGCTTCCCAAGTTCTTCCATTATTCTGCTTTTCTGCATCTCGGCCTGGTTCCGGCGTTTTATGTTAAGTATGTCCTCGCGCACCTTTGCCTTCATCTCTTCCAGGCTTTCGGCAATCCTTGTATCCCTGGCAAACTCATCGTCGAGATCAGGGAGGATTTTCTTTTTTATCTCCTTCAGGGTTATTTTAAAGACCGCTTCCTTCCCGGCGAGGTCTGCGCTCTTGTAACCTTCGGGAAACGTTACCGTAATTTCCTTTTCTTCTCCCTTTTTCATCCCCGTCGCCTGCTCCTCGAAACCCGGAATGAAGCTCCCGGAACCCAGGTTCAGCGGGTAGTTTTCCGCCTTTCCACCCGGTATTGGAGCCCCGTTTATGAACCCTTCAAAATCTATCACGGCGAAATCTCCCTTTGCCGCAGGGCGGTCCTCATCCACCGCCTCAAGGGTGGAGTTTACGTCCCGCAGGTCCTCAAGGGCAGCGGAAAGCTCCTCCTCCGAGACGGAAAGCTCCTCCTCCTGGACTTCTA
>JAKAHE010000155.1 GCA_021815285.1 Nitrospirota bacterium | reverse complement strand
GCATGGGGATGCCGAAACGAGACATTGAGCGCCTGCGGCTGGCCGGGCTCCTGCACGACATAGGCAAGATAGGAACGTACGACGTCCTGCTGGACAAGACGGGCCAGCTTACCCAGGAGGAATGGGAGCTTATCAAGCTTCACCCGGACAGGGGCTGCGAGATACTTGAGCCGATTACGGAGTTCAGGGACATCCTCCCCGCTGTCCGGCACCACCACGAGCGCTGGGACGGAACCGGCTACCCGCTTGGGCTTCGCGGCGAGAACATACCTCTGATGGCCAGGATTCTCACCCTTGCGGATTCGTTCGACACCATGACCGCGGACAGGCCGTACCGCCCCGCTATAGGCGTGACAAACGCCCTACAGGAGATACGCTACTGCACCGGGACCCAGTTCGCGCCGGACGTCTCGGACGTTTTTTTAAGGCTTGTGATGGAAAACGGGCCGGATTTATCCCGGCTCAGGCAGAGCGCGCCCCACAATTTATTTACCCCGGCGGTTTTCGGCACGTCATAAAAAGGCCATTCGGCGCCCGCTGTTGCAATATCCTGAAATTCCTTTTTATTATTGAACTATCCACAAGCCTCTGGTATAATGATCAGACTTGTTGCAAGCAGGAAAATGCGCGTTTTTTTGACACCCGGAGGCCTCGCTTAAGGCATGGTCAGACATGATCCGGAAGGATTGGACCTCCCTTCCGAGCTTGACGAGGAAGAAGACGAGGGGGGTCCGGCTACCCAGGGCGGCATAGAGGGGGCTATCAAGGCCAATACTCTGAACCGGTGCATCGCAAGGTTTATCGACATCCTCATCGCGCTCTTCCTGGCAAGACTTCCGGGTTATATCGGTTTTTTTTCCGGCCTTCTGTATATCGGCATAGCCGACGGGGTAATGAAAGGCAGGAGTGTCGGCAAGAGGATAGCAGGTTTAAGGGTATACTCAAAAAAGACCGGAAAACGGGCTGATTTCCGCGTCTCCATACTCAGGAACTCGACCATAGGCGTATTTTACTGCCTGTCTTTAATCCCGCTTGTCGGCTGGGCCGCCGGGCTTCTTGGTCTTGGTTTCGAGCTTCTGCTCATCATCGGCAGCCCTGAGGGGATGAGGCTTGGGGACGAGATCGCCCTCACGGTCGTAAGGGACGAAGAGTAAATTTTCAGGAGTAGTCAATGTTCATAAACTCACTTCTTGGCATGTTCTCGAACGACCTTGGTATAGACCTCGGCACCGCGAGCACGCTGGTCTACGCTAAGGGCCGGGGGATCGTCTGCAACGAACCCTCCGTCGTGGCGATAGACAAAACCACCCGGCGGGTGCTGGCCGTGGGGGCGGAGGCCAAGCGGATGCTTGGGCGCACCCCCGGCGACATCATCGCCATACGCCCGATGAAGGACGGCGTCATTGCGGACTTCGACGCGACCGAACAGATGCTCCGCTACTTCATTCAGAAGGTTCATAACAGAAAGACGTTCCTCAGGCCGAGGATAATCGTCGGCGTGCCCTCCGGGATTACGCAGGTGGAGCAGAGGGCGGTGCGGGACAGCGCGGAGCAGGCGGGCGCAAGGGAGGTCTATCTCATAGAGGAACCTATGGCGGCGGCTATCGGCGCCGGGCTTCCGATTACGGAGCCTTCCGGCAACATGGTCGTGGACATAGGCGGCGGCACGACGGACGTAGCGGTCATATCCCTTGCGGGCATAGTCTATTCCAAGACCGTAAAGACCGGCGGCGACAAGATGGACGAGGCCATAATAAATTACATAAAGAGGAAATATAACCTGCTGATAGGCGAACGCACCGCCGAACACATAAAAATATCCATCGGCTCCGCTTACAAAATAGACGAGGAAGGAAAGACCATGGAAGTCCGGGGGCGGGACCTCGTATCCGGCATCCCGAAGACTCTCATAATCGACGACGAGGAAGTCCGCGAGGCCCTGATGGAGCAGGTCCTTACAATCGTCAATACGATAAAGGTCACGCTCGAGAACACGCCTCCGGAACTTGCCGCGGACATAGTGGAAAAGGGAATTGTGCTTGCGGGCGGCGGCGCGCTTCTGAAGGGGATAGACGTGCTGATCCGCGAGGAGACCGCGCTCCCGATAGTAATCGCCGAAGACCCTCTCTCGGCGGTCGTCATGGGGACGGGGAAGGCGCTGGACGAGCTCGACCTTTTGCGAAGGGTATCCGTCAGGACATAGCGTTCCTTCTTGAGCGGCCCTTAAGACCGATGGCCGGGCTTTCCCCAAACTAAGGTATAAGATGTTTCGCTACCTTGCCAGGAACAGGAGCATCCTGCTCCTGGCCCTCATAATCCTTCTGAGCTTCCTTATAATTACTTCGCAGGTGAGAAGGCCCGGAAACGCCACGCTCCCGGAGCGTGTCGTATCGGCAATCCTTTATCCGTTCGCCGAGGGGACGCTGACGGTAAAAAACACCTTCAGACGCGCCTGGGGAAATTATGCCGGGCTTGTGGATGCGCGGGACGAAAACATAAGGCTCAGGAAGGAGAACAGGGAGTTCTACCTTGAGAACCTGAGGCTTAAGGAGGCGCTTTTCAAGGATGCAAAGACGGCGGAGCTTGGGCCGGCCCTCGGCGGGTTCGGCTGCCCGTATGTGACCGCGCGCGTCATCGGGCGGGACGCCTCGTCGTGGTTCAAGACCGCCTGGATAGACAAGGGCTCGCCCGGCGGAATAGCGCGCGACATGCCCGCCGCGACGAAGGACGGAGTCGTTGGCCGCGTTACGAAGGTAAGCGGGTGGACGTCCCGCATAACGCTCATCACCGACCCGGAGAGCGCCGTCTCCTGCATAACCCAGCGCACGAGAGAGCCGGGCATACTCGCCGGGGAAGGCGGCGGGCTTTGCCGTTTTATGTATGTCGGCAAAAGCGCGGACGTGAAAGTCGGCGACCTTCTGATTACCTCCGGGCTGGACAGGGTGTTCCCGGAGGGCATGCCGGTGGGCCGGGTGGTCTCGGTCTCCAAGGCGGGCCAGGGATACTTCCAGGACATAGAGGTGCGTCCGACGGCGGATATAAAGCGCTTCGAGGCCGTGGCGATACTTATCTACAGGCCGAGGCCCATACCTCCGCAGCCTGCGCCGGGCGAAAAGGGCGTGAAGTAAATGAAGCTGAACGTATCCGTATACGTCACGTTCATGATAATCGCGGCGCTCCAGGCCGTTCTTGGCGATTTATTTTCCGTCTGGGGAATAAAGCCGAGCCTCATGCTTATCGCGGTATACGCATTCTCCATAACGGAGAGCGGCTCATCCGGCATAATTTACGGTGCGTTCGCCGGTTTCCTCGACGACTGCCTCTCCGGCGGCTATATCGGGCTTTTCGCCTCCGGCTATGCGCTTGTCGGGTATCTCGCGGGCCGGGCGGGCAGGAAGTGGTTCAACATCGGCGAGTCCGCGAACTTCGCCGGGTTGTTCGCGCTTTCGCTGGTAAACGGCGTCTATACCGCAGTGGTCGTGGAGACAGTCCGGGGCGAAGGCGGCATATTGTTCAGGATACTCCGGTTCGGCCTTCCGCAGGCGTTATACAACGCGCTTGCGGGGGCGCTCCTCTTGTGGCTTTTCAGGTCGCGTCTGGCCAGGAGGGTGCCTTGGCTCAAGAACATAAGGCAGATACAGGTTCGGATATAGGTTTAAATGAAGTTTGACAGAAGCGGATTCTACGGCGAGGGAGATGGCGCGGGCGACATAAAAAGGCGACTGTGGCTGCTCTCCGTGTGCGTCGTGGTCTTTTTCGCCGTGATTGTCCTTAGGCTCTGGTATCTCCAGGTGATAAAGGGCGCGTATTACCGGAAACTCTCCGAGGACAACCGTATCCGCGTCATAAGCATACGTCCGCCCAGGGGGATAATCTACGACAGAAACGGCATACCGCTTGCCGACAATACGCCGAGCTACACCATAACCTTCACCCCCGAAGACGCCAGGGGCAAACCGGAGGTGATACAGAAGCTCTCGGGCATCCTCGGCGTTACGCCCGAGGACCTCGAGGACTATATAAGGTCGGAGAAATTCCGCAACCCTTACCAGCCCATCCGCGTGCGGGAGAATGCCTCGTTCGCAGAGGTGTCGGAGGTCGAGGCCCTGAAGGACAGCCTGCCGGGGGTCTCGGTGCAGGTGGAGCTCAGGCGCTATTATCCGTATGGAGATTTCGCCTCGCACCTGATAGGCTACATCGGGAAAATAACGCCCGCGCAGCACAAGATGGCAAAATACGCAGACCTCCCGCCGGATTTCCTGATAGGCCAGTACGGTCTTGAGCAGGCCTTCGACAAATACATACGCGGGGTGCCGGGCAAGAGGGCAATAGAGGTGGACGCCATGGGACACCAGAAGAAGGTTCTGTATACCGTGAATCCCATAGCCGGGAACGACCTCGTCACAACAATCGACTTCAGGGCCCAGCAGGCGGCGGAAGATGGCCTTAAGGGAAAGACCGGGGCGCTTGTGGCAATCGACCCCAGGAACGGGGACATACTTGCGATGGTGTCCAAGCCCTCCTTCGACCCGAACATATTCACCGTGGGCCTGACGGGCAAGGACTGGCAGTATCTAACGACAGACCCCGGCAAGCCGCTCGACAACCGGGCGCTCCAGGGGCAGTTCCCGCCAGGCTCCACGTTCAAGCTGGCCGTGTCCCTGGCGGGGCTTGAGACGGGTAAGGCGACGCTTGACTCGCCCGTGATATTCTGCACCGGCAAATGGCCCTTCGGAGGCAGGGTATTCCACTGCTGGGACAAGCACGGGCATGGTCGCACCACGCTCCACAAGGCCATCGTCCAGTCCTGCGACACGTATTTCTATAACCTCGGCAACATCCTTGGCATAGACAATAT
>JAKAHE010000006.1 GCA_021815285.1 Nitrospirota bacterium | reverse complement strand
CGTCCATCTTCTGCGCGCGGCTGATGCGGGGCACCATGTCCATCGCGACGATCGTGGCGCCCTGCTCCTTGCCGATGTTCAGAAGCGCCTCGTTCTGCGCGGGCCAGAAGAACGAAATCAGCGTCTTTCTTAAACCATATATTGCCGGGATGAAAATCTCCATGCACACGCGAGAGCCGCCCTGTTCTTTCTTTCAATGCTGCCCTCCAGTCCACGCACGCCTTCTCTATTGCCGCCATTTCGCGCAAGTTTGTAAATCGATCATTTTCCTGATACGTATCGAAGACACCCATAAGGCACTCTCCGTGCCCGATTATATCCCGGAGCTTGCGGAGGTATAATGCCGGCGCGTTCTTCTTTTTCGCATGGGCGCGGGCCATAAACCTGGCAAGCGCGGATACCCGCTCTCTGTCCTGCCGCCGAAGGTCATTTAAGCCTCTCATTTCGCGGAGGTCTTCAAAATAGCTTACCCCTTTGCCCTCCTCCATGACAAGATAATATTCAATCCCGCCGGAGATGGACTTTGCGGAGCCATTCGGTTGCAGTGAGAGAACGTCGAGGGCTTTTACATGGGACGGGAACTTCCCGTAGGTTTCCGACGCCAGTAGGAAAACTCCCGCTCTGTCGGAAGGATAGTCGTGGCCGAGGCCTATATTTTTGTCAATCGCCTTTATTATGACTTCCCGGCGCACGCCGCCCTTGGCAAAGACCGCCCTGTAGCCCCTCCCGTGGCTTCCCCTGCCGAGCGCAAAGAGACGGACACTGCCGGGTTTGGCGTCGAAGGCCGATTGCAGGTATTCAGCAAACCTGCGGGCGGATGGTTTCAACCGTGCCCTCTTGCCGCAAATTTTTTGGAAAGCTTCTCGGCTATATCGGCGCCAGGGTAATGTTTGTCGATTGTAAGGACTTTTGCGAATTCCTTCATGGCAAGCTTGTACTGACCGCTGTTATAGTAGGCGACACCGAGGCTGTTATGGTATTTAAGCTCGTTCGGCTTCATCTCAAGGAGCTTCAGATATACCCTTACGGCGTCCTGGCTTCTGCCTGTCCTGTTATAAACAAAACCGAGATACTGTAACGCGTCTTCGTCGTCCGGCTTCAGTTTCACCGCCGTCTCCCAGCACAATATGGCGCCCTGGGTATCTCCGAGCTTGTCGTCCGCAAGGCCGAGGTTAACGTAATTCTTCGGGTCGCGCGGGTTCTGCCGTACGGCCTTCTCGAACATGTTCTTTGCGTTAACGAACTGCCCGAGCTTCGCATAGCACTCGCCGAGCATGGATTCGGCGCGCACATCGTCCGGCCTCAGGATAAGAAAGTTGTTAAGGGCGTCGGCCTCCTGCTCCAGCAGTCCTATCTTGTCGAGCGCAACAGCCATATCCATATATGCTTCCGGCCTGTCCGGCTCAAGGTCTATAGACCGTCTATATTCTTCGACAGCGTCCGTCGTCCGCCCAAGCCTGTCAAGCGACCTTCCAAGATTATAATGCGCCATGGCCATGTCACTGGCGTCCAATTTTTTATTCTGCACCACCTTGCTGTAAAGCTCCGCGGCCTTCCGGTAATCTCCCCGGCGGAATGCCGCATCCGCATCCTTGAAAGGACTGGAACAGCCGGCAACGGCAATAATAAATAATAACATGATTGCATATGCTATATATGCGGTCTTGCCTGTCATCATATTAAGGCTACCTCCGTAAAACTTTTCCGTCATCACTGAATGCCGGCGCGAAACGATTATAGCGCTGCTATCCTATCTCTCCGATAGCCGACGGTAGAGCTTCGATGATGTCTCCGGCTATCAGCCCTGCGTAACCTTTTCCGTAAATCGCCTTGTCTCCGGCGTAACCGTGCGCATATACGCCGAGAAACGCCGCGTCAGAGGCCTTAAGCCCCTGCGCCAGAAAAGAGCTTATAACGCCTGTCAGGACGTCTCCGGTGCCGGCAGTCGCCATGCCCGGGTTACCGGTCGGATTCACATAAAACGACCCGTCGGGAGACGCGACAAGCGTCCTGGCCCCTTTAAGTACAACGGTGCAGTTGTGCGCCTTCGCAAGCTCGGTGGCCGAACCCGGCCTGTCAACCTGCACCTCTACCGCCGGGACGCCAAGAAGCCGCCCGGCCTCGCCCGGATGGGGCGTGAGGATTACGGGGATGGTCATGTTGTCAAGCGGCGTCTCGTCCTCGGAAAGTATGTTCAGGGCGTCCGCATCCAGCACCGCCGGGATGTTCAGCTTCGGGAGAAGCTCCCGGAGCAGCCTTGCCGTATCGGCGTTGCGCGATATTCCCGGGCCGATGGCTACGGCTGTCTTCCCCTCCATAAGCTTCAGAAGGCCATCGAGCGCGGCGTATGAAAGCGACCGCTCGTCCGTCTCCGGAAGCGGGACGGTCATCTCTTCCGTCAGTTTCTCTTCAAATATGTCGTTCAGACTCTCCGGGACGGCAAGCGTAACAAGGCCAGCGCCGGAACGCAGCGCCGCGCGCGCCGCCAACACCGCCGCGCCGGTCTTTCCCACCGAGCCGGCGATAATCAATAAATGCCCATAAGTCCCCTTATGAGAATCCGGATCCCGCCTCGGCAGAAGACTCCGGACGCGAGCGGCGGTCAGAAGATTTGCGCCTATCGCCGCTTCGTTTATGACCGTCTCAGGGATGCCAATCTCAGCCGTTTTTATCATGCCCGCCGCCTGCGCGCCGGGATATAGATAAAGCCCCCTCTTCGGCAGCCCGAACGTCACGGTCATATCGGCATGGACGGCAATGCCCATGACTTTTCCGTCGTCGGAATTTACGCCAGAAGGAACGTCCACGGAGACGACCTTCCGCGCCATGGAGTTTATCATTTTTATGACGCCGGCATATGGCTCTCCGACTTCGCTTGAAAGCCCCGTACCGAATATGGCATCTATTACCACATCGGCATGGGCGGCCAATGTATTCTCTTCGCTCAAGTCCTGGCTGACAGGAGCTATATCTATTCCCATCTTCCGGGCGGCATTAAGGTTAACTTCGGCGTCTCCCTTCATATCCCAGGAGAATATCCGGACGGATACCTTCGCGCCCATGTTATGAAGGCGCCGGGCGATAACGAGGCCGTCTCCGCCGTTATTGCCCTTGCCGCAGAATATTACGTAACGCCTTCCATCGACCTGCCCCCACTCATGGACGATTGCGGACACCACGGCCCTGCCAGCGTTCTCCATAAGGACAACGCCCGGAATACCGAATTCTTCAATGGTCCGGCGATCAAGCTCGCGCATCTCGGCGGCTGTGGCGAGTTTCATTTCAGGGCTTGCCCTCCGCGGAAAGAATCGCCTGGGCGATTGTATAGTCCCCGTCGTGGCTGATGCTTACGAAGGTCTGCCCGACGCCGAGCCTCTCGGCAATCTCGCGCACCCTGCCATGATAACGCACCGCAGGTTTGCCCATTTCGTCAGGCATTACCTCTATATCCGTCCACCGCACTCCTCCGGACTGCCCAGTCCCGAACGCCTTCATAACGGCTTCTTTGACAGCAAACCGACCGGCGAAGCTCTGGGCCGATTTTTTCTGCCCACGGCAATAGGACTTCTCTTTCGGAGTAAATATCCGGTCCTCGAACGCGCCTCCCCAACGGATAATAGCGCTCGCAATCCTCTCAACCCGGACTATGTCGATGCCCGTGCCGAGAATCATGCCAGCAGGCCCTTCATCTCCCTGACGGCTCTTTCTATTCCCACGAGCACCGCCTTTGAGATTATGCTGTGCCCGATGTTCAGCTCGTATATCTCTTTAATTTTAGCTATCTGCCGGACATTCTGGTAGTTCAGCCCGTGCCCGGCGTTTACCGTAAGCCCCAGTTTGTGCGCCAGGCGGCATGACTCGAAGATTTTCTCGAACTCTCTCTGGGATTCCTCGTAAGTCCTTGCGTCGGCATATCTCCCGGTGTGTATCTCTATGGCGTCCGCGCCAACCTTTTTTGATTCCTTCACCTGGTCGAGGTCAGGATCTATGAAAAGGCTTACAAATATGCCCGTATCCTTGAGCTTTCGCACCGCATCAGATACCCTTGCGCGGTTCCCCTTCACGTCCAGACCGCCCTCGGTCGTCAGTTCCTCGCGCTTCTCCGGCACAAGAGTTGACATCTCCGGACGAATCAACATAGCAATCTCGATTATCTCGTCTGCCGCAGCCATCTCAAGGTTAAGGGGCGCTTTTACCGTCTCCCTGAGCAGTTTTACGTCCCTGTCCTGGATGTGCCGCCTGTCCTCCCGGAGGTGGATTGTTATGCCGTCCGCCCCTCCGAGTTCTGCCAGAACGGCGGCATGGACAGGGTCCGGCTCCACTCCGCGCCTGGCCTGCCTGACTGTCGCCACGTGGTCTATGTTTACGCCAAGCTTAGGCAAATCGGCCTCCGCATAAATTTAGGATTTACGAGGTTTTTATATTAGAATCAACTGTTTAGTTTGCAGGAAAACCGATGAATAGTCAAGAAGTTTAATATATGGCAATATACCGGGAAACGATAAAATTCTTATTTTCTTTTCATATATTTTTTAAACTTTTTAAAAGGCCCGGTACTGGCCTCCTGAGTCATTTGGGCAATCTTGTTTTCGAGAACCTTTCTTTGAATATTGCCCTGCCCAATGGACTGGAAAAATTTGGAGATTGCAACCGCTTCTTCGCTTTTGGCCTCAAACAAAGGCTTTATTCCGTCTGGGATTTCCCTGCCGACACCCAGAACTCCCAATCCGGCAGAAAACTTGAACTCAAAATGTGGATAATTATTTTTTATCTCCGACCATAGCCGCCATACCCCGAAGTCCCTTTCATGCATATTTGTATCATGAAACAATACAACGCCTCGGGAACTCATTTTTGGAAGCCATGTTTCAAAATCATGTCTTACAGCTTCATAAGTATGCAGACCGTCTATATGGAGAATATCCACAGTGGCGTCGTGGAAATGAGCAACAGCTTCATCGAAGGTTTTTCTTATCAGCGTGGAAAATCTGCCGTACAGCGCGTCGTGATGTGAATGCAATTCTTTCAGGACTTCATCGCCGTATGGCCCGGTGTGCTCGTCGCCGCGCCAGGTATCTATCGCATAACAGGCGGTATCCAGCCCCAGCATATCCACCGCCTGGCAGAAGGCGCAATATGACTGCCCCGTATTGGTGCCAAGTTCTACGAAAATTCCGGGTTTTAATATCTGAACAGCGGCAAAGGCAAATGGAATATGCTCGCACCACGGGTTCATATTCAGCCTGCGCGGCCATGCAAGACAAATAAGACAGCTTAACGGATTGAATGGCATTGTTTTATCCTCATTTTAAAAGTTTGTAATTTTCATCTTTTTCTATTATATTGTCAAGTCTTCTGTTTTGTTTTCCATAACCATCGCATTTATTATAATGCGCAATCGCTGGAGGATTGAGTGATACATATTCTTACCGTGCACTGGCAGGAAGACGCATGGGTCGATATCCAGCTGTCATATCTTCATAAATTTATCAGGCAGCCGTTCAGGGTATACTCATTCCTCAACAACCTGCCGCAAGAGCACAGGAAGAAATATTTTTACAGCTCGACAGAGCCGATAAAGGAACACGCGGTCAAACTTAATATCCTGGCAGATATAGCCTCTTTTAATATGGAAGGGCCGGACGATCTGCTCATATTTATAGACGGCGACGCATTCCCAATAGGCGACGTTATATCCTTTGGAGTAAACAAGCTAAAAAATTACCCGCTTATAGCGGTTCAACGCAAAGAGAACCTTGGAGACATTCAGCCCCATCCCTGCTTCTGCCTGACCACGCTAAAATTCTGGAAAGATATAAATGGAGACTGGAAAGAAGGCTATCAGTGGAAAAATCTTCTGGAAAATACTGTAACTGATGTCGGCGGCAACCTGCTTAACATCCTTCAAGAGAATGGATTTGAGTGGTATCCCATGCTAAGGAGCAATAAAAGAAATTTGCACCCGCTGTTCTTCGGGATTTACGAAGACCTTATCTATCACCACAACGCTGCCTTCAGGTCTCCCCTGTGCAGACTTGATGTGGCAACAATCAATCCCGTAATAAAGCAGATTTACAAGCTTATACCAACGCGCCGGCTGAGAAGAAAGATTTATCCGGGGTGGAAGATAAAGGAACAAAACAAGGCCCTTTCCCGCCGCGTTTTTAACATGATAGAAACAGACGAAGAATTTTATCGTTATTTTCAACAGCCGGATTAAGGGAAGAAGCTCAAGGTCTTTTCCAGTCCCTGGAACATACCCGCCGGGCAAGGCCCAGCACGCCCTTGCTGCGGTGCGAAACAACGGCCTCTGCATCGCCAACCTCGACGTTCAGGGGCACCTTGATTGACCTCGATTTCAAGGCGGCGACAATCTGGCTTGCGTGGATGCTCCTGTTGCCTACCATAAGGTAACTCACGACAGACGCGGTAGCCGCCCATGTCCCCATCCTTACGCCAAAAAGCTCCATCGCAAGGATACCGGCGGAGATTGGCGTATTGGCCGTCCCGGCAAGAACAGCCGCGACGCCTATCGCGGCGAACGTCGCCGGGTCGAACCCGAATAATCTTCCAAGCACACTCCCGGAGGACGCCCCGACAAAGAATATCGGCGTAATTATACCTCCCGACGCGCCGGAACCCAGAGTAATCGAGGTAAATAATATCTTGTATAAAAAAGACCCGATTGGCATAACCCCGCCCTGAACGGCGGACTCTATGGCCGGAAGTCCCAGACCGAGGTAGCTTCTGTCTCCCAATACGAAAGTGAGCAGCGCGAGTATAATTCCGGCTATGGCGCCTTTAAGGGGCAGGGAAATTTTCATCCTGCCGAACAGCCTTCCCGACAGCTTCATAGCCTCGATGAATACAAGCGAGACCAGGCCAAATATAATCCCGGCCAGTATAACCTTGAAGAACACGCCCTCCGAGAAGACCGGGAGCACAGTTATCTTTTCGGTAAAATATTTAATCCCCCACGAAAGCGACACCTGGTAGGCCACGATTCCTGCCACAAACGACGGAAACAGGACGTCGTAGGATAGCTGACCCAGAAAAAGCGACTCTATCCCGAAAATCGAGCCCGCTATGGGCGCGCCGAAGACTGAGGCGAACCCTGCGGATATGGAGCAGATAACGAGCTTTTTCCTGTCCCCTTCGTCCATCCGCACAAGCCTCGACACCCATGAGGCCAGCGCGGCCCCGACCTGCACCGGCGGCGCCTCCTTGCCCGCTGAGCCGCCGCAGGCTATCGTGATTATCGACGCCAAGAACTTCGCCGGGGCGACGGTCAGTTTTATTACGCTCTTTTCCTTGTGGATGGCGTGTATGACCTTGTCCAGCCCCTCGCCAGCCGCCTCCTTGTCGATAAGCTGCGCGGCAAGGTTCGCAAGGAAAAGTCCTAAAGGGAGCAGGACGAAGTAATACGGAAATCCGGATGTAAGACCCGTGCCGTAGTCCAGCGCCTTAAGAAAAAGCGTGGTGGAATAGCCGACTACAACACCCACTATGGACGCGAGGACTGACCACTTCAGGATGCTGATAAACAGCGTGCCGTGCTCGGCGAGATGTTTTCTCATAACAATGAATTATAATATAACGCTGATTCAAGTTGCGAGTCAATCCCATTCTTCGTTGAAATTTGAAGTGGCCCATGGTTCATTGCTTTAAGCGGCGGCCCTTTCCGCCGATTTTACGTCCTCGATTTTCAGTTCCCTTTTCAGCGCCACCCTAAGCAGCGGCAGCGTCTCCTCAAGGCCCGCGCTCTCTTCGTACCAGCCGGGCTCTCACCTATTCCAGAAAATATCTCTAAAATCAATAAGTTATAAATTGATGACACCATGTTACCTACCTAAGTCAACTAAAAAGCGCATCAAAAAACAACTAAAAATACAATTTAATCAAATAGTTATAGGTAGTAATCGGCATCTTTTTTGATAATACAGCACTCGTGCCTAAAAGTAATGAACCTAAATGTTACAATGAGTTAAGCGAGAGAGTAAAAAAGTGGACAACCGCAAGGCTGATAGGGTCTTACGCGAACCTGGCGGCCCGCAGCGGCTATGAAGTGGAAGGGGTTATATAGGAATTCGGAGGATTTTTACCGCAAATTTTTCTCTGATTTTTACCCGGTTATTTCGGCAAGCATCCACGCCATATTTAAAATTCCGCGCTATAATTATAATAGAATTTATTATGAAAAAGGGAGGTTCAAAATGGTAGGCATGGCTGGTGTTGCGGTTGTATTCTTCATGGGCCTTGCGAGCGCTATTGTAGCTACCGCGGCGGTGGGAGTTTACGGAATCTATAAGCTCCTGATGGCCCCGTAAAGCTACGCGCAAGAAATGAATGCGGGCTCAGCGTCTGTCTCATGATTAAAGGGGCCGACCAGAGTGTCGGCCCTACGGTATTGAAGGGGATTGTTTTTGTGCCATTTCAGCGCCTCTACACCCCTGCGAAGGCCTCCAGGGGGACTTCCTCGAAATATACCCCGCCGTCCCTGAGTTTCACAAGCACTTTGCCGCCTTCCTTGAAACGGCCCCGCAAGAGCTCCTCGGAGAACGGGTCTTCGATGTATTTCTGTATTGCGCGCCGAAGCGGCCTCGCCCCGTAGGACGCCTGGAAATTGTTCTTTATTATCCACTCCTTGACTTCCTTGTCCACGTCGAGCTGGATATTCTGCTCAAGGAGCATGTTATTCACTTCATCGACCAGCAGGTCTACAATCCTGAGGAGTTGGTCGTTGTCGAGCTGGTGAAAGACGATTATCTCATCCACGCGGTTTAAGAACTCAGGGTTGAAGAAATGCTTCAGTTCCCCCGTCACCTTGTCGCTGATGGACTTCACGTTCATGCCGGCGTCGCTATGGAAACCCAGGTTGACGTTCTTGTCGATAAGCCTCGCGCCGAGGTTGGAGGTCATGATAAGCACGGTGTTCTTGAAATCCACCTTCCGCCCGTAGCTGTCGGTCAACTGGCCGTCGTCGAGCACCTGGAGCAGAATGTTGAACAAATCCGGATGGGCCTTTTCTATCTCGTCGAAGAGCACGACGGAATAAGGACGTCGCCTTACCTTCTCTGTAAGCTGGCCTCCCTCTTCATATCCTACATACCCGGGAGGCGCGCCGGTGAGCCTCGAAACTGTGAATTTCTCCATGAATTCAGACATATCCACGCGAATCAGCGCGTCTTCGTTGTCGAAAAGGAACTCGGCCAGAACCCTTGCAAGCTCCGTCTTTCCGACGCCTGTCGGGCCGAGAAATATGAACGAGCCTATGGGTTTTTTGCGGTTTTTGATACCGGCGCGGGAACGTCGTATCGCCCGCGATACGGCGCGGATGGCCTCATCCTGGCCAACAACCCTCTTGTGCAGGGACTCCTCCATCCGAAGGAGTTTTTCGGATTCCTTCTCCTCCAGCTTGAAAAGGGGAATCCCGGTAATCTTGGATATAATACCCGCTATCTCTTCCTCGCCGATAAGCGGCTGGACTTTGTCCTGAGAGTCCCGCCAGACCCTCTGGGCTTCCTCGAACTGCTCCTTTAAGCGCTCCTCCTCGCGGGTGAAATACTCCGCCTTCTCGGTATCCTGGAGCCGCAGGAACAGGTTCTTGTTTTTCGCAGCCTTCTTCATGTCCCGCTCTACGGAGCGTATATCCGACGGCAGGGTATATTTCTGGAGCTTGGCCCGCGAGCCGGCCTCGTCGATTATGTCGATGGCCTTGTCCGGCAGGTAACGGTCTGTGATATAGCGGTCCGAGAGCTTCACGGAGGCCTCCACGGCCTCGTCCTTGTATTTTACCTTGTGATGGGCCTCGTACTTGCCCTTGAGGCCCTGTAGTATCTTGACAGCCTCTTCCAGCGTCGGCGGCATCACCTGAATCGGCTGGAACCGCCTCTCAAGCGCGCCGTCCTTCTCGATGTGCTTTCTGTATTCGTCGAGCGTCGTGGCGCCGATGCATTGTATTTCGCCCCTGGAAAGGGCGGGTTTCAGCATACTGGAGGCGTCTACGGAGCCTTCCGCCGCGCCCGCGCCTACAAGCGTATGAAGCTCATCTATGAATATAATGACGTTTTCCGCCTGGGATATTTCCTTCATTACGACCTTCAGGCGTTCCTCGAACTGGCCGCGGTATTTCGTGCCGGCTATGAGAGATCCAAGGTCGAGCGCCACAAGTCTTCTGTTTGCAAGGTTTTCCGGCACCTCGTCGTTAACGATGCGCTGGGCCAGACCCTCGACTATCGCCGTCTTGCCCACCCCCGGCTCGCCTATGAGCACCGGGTTGTTCTTGGTGCGCCGGGAGAGTATCTGCATGACGCGCTCGATCTCGTTATCCCGGCCTATGACAGGGTCGAGCTTGCCGTCCCTGGCCAGTTGGGTAAGGTCCCGTCCGAACTCGTCCAGCGCCGGAGTGGGGCTTTTCTTGTCCCGAGCGGCCTGGCCGGGACTTCTGCGGACGAAGTTTATCGTAAGCTGGCGGGCGCCGAGCAGGTGCGCGCCGAGGTTACGAAGTATCTTGCCGCCTATCCCCTCTTCTTCCCTTATTATTCCGAGCAGGAGGTGTTCACTGCCGACATAGTTATGGCCAAGAAGCCTGGCCTCCTCTATCGCCAGCTCAAGGACTTTTTTGGCCCTGGGGGTGAAAGGTATCTCGCCGAATGCCAGATTTCCCATTCCTCCCGGCAGGTTACGCTCGACTTCCATCCGCACCTGCTCGGTATTCAGCCCAAGCTTCCGGAGCACGGCGATAGGAATCCCGTCCTCTTCCCGGAGAAGCCCCAGGAGCAGGTGTTCAGTGCCAAGGTAATCGTTCTGATGCCTCTCCGCCTCTTCCCTGGCGAAGATTATCACCTTCCTGCCTCTGTCTGTAAATTTTTCGAACATCTTGACTCTCCAGACTTTTCTTCTAATTTACATTTTATATTAATTTCTTTGGATACGGATGTCAAGGTCTTTGAGTCTTTATGTACGCCAATTTATATATAACCCTTGATTTTCTAAACACCTCTTATAAATTTCGTATTGACAATAACGCCTGCCGCGTGTAGCCTCATGTTCTACCTGATTCTAAGGATAACGCCTATTTGATTAAAATGCAAATATCCAATCTTTTCAAAGAGTTAGAAGAAAAACCCTGGGAATTTATACTGGCCGCGGGGCGCACAAGGGAGAGAAATTTCGGCCCCGGGGTGGATGCCTGCTCCATAATAAACGCCCGCTCCGGAAACTGCCCAGAAGACTGCGCCTTCTGCGCCCAGTCCGCCCACCACACGGCGCAGGCAAGGGCATATCCCCTTCTACCGGAAGGAGAGGTTCTCTCGGCGGCGAAGCGGGTATTCGACAAAGGCGTCAGGCGTTTCTGCATCGTCACATCCGGCAGGGGGATAGGCTCCGAGAAAGAGCTTTCCGCCATCGCCCGGATGGTAGAAAGGGTGCGGGAAATCGGCTTCCTCCCCTGCGCCACGCTTGGAGCCTTATCCCAATCCCAGCTCCGCACATTAAAAGGAGCGGGCCTGCACCGCTATCACCATAATCTTGAGACGTCGAGGAGTTTTTTCCCCAGGATATGCTCCACGCACACGTACGACGAGCGTATCGAGACGCTTTCAGCCGCGAAGGAAGCCGGGTTGTCCACGTGCAGCGGAGGGATTTTCGGCATGGGAGAAGATATGCAGGACAGGGCGGACATGGCCTCGGAACTGGTCCGGCTTGGCGTAGACTCCGTTCCTGTCAATTTCCTCATGCCCATACCCGGCACGCCTCTGGAAGACGCGGATTTCATTACGCCGCTCGAAGCTCTCAAATCCATCGCGCTCTTACGCCGCATCCTCCCGGAGAAGGAAATCCGCGTATGCGGCGGCAGGTTGACGGCGCTTGGAGACCTGCACCCGATGGTTTTCATGGCTGGCGCAAACGGGATATTAATGGGAGATTATCTCACCACGAGCGGCAGGAATTTCGAGGACGATCTCCGCATGATAAACGACCTCGGGATGCGGCTTCATGGCTGAGCTTTTCTCGGTCAGGATGCGCGCGTCAAGGGGCGGAATGCACATCTCCGGAGCGGAGCGAATCGTCCCGGACGGCGAAATCGAGGCGGTTACAGCCTCTCTTCTGCGCCGCGCCATGACCCACGAAAACGGCAGACCGGAAGAGATAAAAATCACCGTGGAATCCCTTGCGGGAAAGGAAATCCTGAGGCTGAGGCCGCTCAGGGTAATAAATTTTTCACCCTCTCCCCAGCCCTCTTCCCTCAAGGGAGAGGGTGAAATAACTTCCCATGCCGTAGCCGTTTCCGAGCTTGCAAGGGCGGGAGTTTCCGAGAATGCTGCCAGGGGCGCTATCGAGAAAATACTCTCAGGCGCATCGCCTGCCGGAGGTAACATGCGCGGGGCGATGCTTGTCGATGCAGCTACGGGAGAGAGGCTGGAACCGGACATGGAACGCGGTATAAGGGCGCGCGCCGTAGACTGGGAGGCGGAGAAATATATTGCAACGGCAGAAAAAAGGCTGAATTGTCTCACCCCGCATTTCCGGGAAGCGCTTGCGCTTGCGACAAAGGCGGCAAACGCTCCGGGAGCCGTGGCGGAGCTATGCATATCCGACGACCCGCGCTATACAACGGGTTATGTAGCATCAGGGACATTTGGATATTGCAGGATAGCTTCCATGAAACAATCCGGGTGCAGGTTCGGCGGGCGGGCCTTTTTCATGCGCAGGGAATATCTCGACATAGATAAATACATGAAATATATGCGCGAAACTCCCGCGCTGATTAGCGGAATGGTAAAAATTTTGTAAATGCGCGATTTCAAATATCAGCGTTTTTTAAAAACCGCCGAGAGAATTTCCTCTACCCGCGCGTTGATCGACGGTCGGGAGGTCGTTTTATTCTGCGCGAACGACTACCTTGGCCTCGCAAACCATCCGGAAGTAATATCGGCGGCATCCGAAGCCGCACGGAATCACGGCTTCGGAGCGGGCTCCGCGCCGCTAATCTCCGGCCATACGCAATACCACGAAAATCTGCGAAGAGAGCTTGCAAGGTTCAAGTCGGCAGAGTCGTCCCTGCTTTTCGGCTCCGGTTATTCCGCAAATACCGGGACAATCCCGGCCATTGCCGGAAAAGACGATATAATCTTCAGCGACCGCTTAAACCACGCAAGCATAATAGACGGATGCAGGCTTTCGGGGGCGAAGATAAATATTTATGACCACAACGACCACGTTCATTTAAAAAAACTGCTGGCAGAAAAATCCGGCGGCAGGAAATTGGTCGTAACCGAAGGCGTTTTCAGCATGGACGGAGACATTGCGCCGTTGCCGGAGATAATCCATGCCGCAAACGCATATGGCGCCGGTTTGTATATTGACGAAGCTCACTCGACCGGCGTTCTCGGAGATACCGGGCGCGGTATATTTGAACATTTTAATATGTCTCCGGGGCCTGGTATCATGCAGATGGGCACGCTCGGAAAGGCGCTCGGCTCTTACGGCGCATTCGCCGCAGGAGATGGTAAATATATAAAACTATTGATGAATACCGCCCGCAGTTTCATTTTCTCGACGTCGCTCCCCTCCCCCGCGTGCGCGGCTGCACTGGCCGCGCTGAGCGTTTTACAGCGTGAACCTGAACGGCTTTCTCGCCTGCATGAAAACGCGCGGATACTCCGCGAAGGATTCAAAAAAATCGGATACGAGGCAAAAGGCGGCGGCACGCCAATAATCCCGGTAATCGTCGGCGAAGCGGACGATGCGGTGAAATTATCCGACGCGCTGCTTATTTCCGGTTTTTACGCCCCGGCAATCAGGCCGCCCACGGTGCCGGAAGGGCAGTGCCGTATCCGTTTTACAGTATCTGCGACTCACGCGCCGTCAGATATTTATGCGCTCCTTGAGGCAATGAAAAGACTGTGATGCAGAAAGTCGTCATAGTGACCGGCGCTTCGAGAGGACTTGGGCGAGAGATTGCACAGAGGTTCGGGCAATCCGGCTGGGGAGTAGCCGTCAATTATCTGAATTCAAAGCAGGGCGCGGAGTCAGTCGCCGAATACATCATGGCGTCAGGCGGCGAAGCAGTCGTAATCCGCGCGGATGTCGGCGACCCGGCCCAGGCTGATAATCTTGTAAATTCGGCCATGGCGCGCTTTGGAAGGCTCGACGTCCTGATAAACAATGCAGGCATCTCTCACGAGAGCCTGCTCGTTAGACTTTCGGAAGATATGATGGATGATACATTGCGGACGAACCTGAATGGGCCGTTCAACACTATAAGGGCCGTTTCGGAGGTCATGGTCCGACAGGGATCCGGACATATAATTAATATTTCATCCATTGCAGGAGTCAAGGGAAGGGCCGGCCATTCGGCATACGCCGCATCAAAGGCCGCTTTGATTGGCCTGACTAAGGCAGCGGCCATAGAGCTCGCGCCGCACGGAATACAGGTAAACTGCGTCCTGCCGGGATATATGCTTACGGAGATGGGAGCTTTGGCGCCTGACAAAGCAAAAGAAAACGCGCTCTCGGACAACCTTCTGAAAACCTATTCGGTACCCGCCGAAGTCGCTTCATTTATATTTAATCTGACTTATATTAGTTCCGTAAGCGGACAGGTCTTCAACCTGGACAGCCGGATAATTTAGCCTGTCAGGACTTCCTCCGCCGCGAGTTTACCGCTCACAAAAGCTGCGGGCACTCCGCCCGGGTTCATAGTCCAGTGTCCAGCGAGGTATAACCCGGGCACCGGCGTCTTCACGGAGAGCTTATGCTGTTGGTCGGCAGCCATGGACCATCCCGACGACGCTCCGTGCAGGTTTCCTGTATAACGCTCGAACGTATGCGGGGTAGCGAATATTTTCAGATCTATGTTCTCGCGCAGACCTGGTATCGCCTCTTCTGCGATGTCTATCATATATTCACCCACGCGCTCCTTGACGGCCTTGTAATGCTCGTTCTCGCGGTAGTTGGTCCCTGCCTCCGCCCGGACGGGGCAGGAGTTCATGAAAGCGCATGACGCGGCCATGCCGAGTATCAAGACGCTTTTCCCTTCCGGGGCAAGAGAACCGTCCAGGAGCGACGGCATCCCGATTCCCAGTGCCTTGCCGCCAAGCATAGGGAATTTCTTATCTATAAATTCCGGGATATACCATATCGGGGAGCCGTCAAAACCCTTTTCGCGCAAGCTGCAATTCAGCCCGAGATAAACATAAAAGAATGGCTCCGATACCTTCCACTCCTTCAGGCCTGACACGAACTCCAGCGGGAGTTTCTCTTCACCTGCGAGGGTTAAGAAAGTCTTTGTGGCGTCGGACGCCGAAACCACAGTCCCGACTGATATTTCTTCGCCGTTCGCAATAATGCCAGCGATTTTTTTATCCTTGAAAATTATCTTTTCCGCCTTGCACCTGTATCTTATCTCTCCGCCTTTTGAGATAAAACGGTTTGCCAGCGCATCCGGCACGGCCCGGATGCCTCCTGCGGGATAGTATGCGTCTCCTTCGAGCGCGACGGAATTAAACCACGCATAATGAACAAACGATATGTCCTGGAATATTCCCATTGCCTCCAGGACATGCCTGAGAGATTCGTCCCTGAAATATTGCGCTATGACTTCCGATGCTTTTTTCTTGTGATATTTTGCGATCTTCCCGAATTTCAACGGAAACGACAGGTTGAACAGAAATTTCCCGGCGGGCGCCATTTTCGACGGCTGTAGTTTTACGAGCCGCCAGAGCTGCTTAAGCGTCGCTTCGGTTTCTTTCCAGAACACATCTAAATTCCCTGATTCGTATGGAAATGCATCGGAGAGCGCCTTGACGACACCTTCCCGGCCAAAAGAGGATTTGATTTTTTTATCGTGCAGCCACACCTGCGGCGGTGCGGGAAGCCTGTCGAACCGGATTTCACCGTCCAGCCCGAAATCTTTCAGGATTGACTTGACTATACCGCCCTCGCCTGCCTGACTTATCCAGTGCACGGCGCCGTCAAACTTATACCCCTGTTTCCCGAACGTGCAAGCGCACCCGCCTGGATATTTAATCTGTTCTACAATCAAGACACGCTTACCTGAATCGACAAGGTAATTGCCTGTCACGAGCCCGGCTATACCGGCGCCGATTATCACAACGTCATATTCTGCCATTTGCCCTCTTCCAGTCGGATATAAAGCTGCGTCTTATCCCGGCCTGCATCATAAGTCCGTTTATGGCGGCTACCGGCGAAAACCCTTTCAGCCTGCGGACTATTCTGCGGAAAGTATATGCGCTGGCGCGCAATTTATGAAGCAGTTCCTCTCTACGCCTCGGAGACAGCGCCGGGTGGTCGCACAACGCATGGACTCCGTCCCATTTCCCCCAACCCTGCCCCGGGGAAATCCTGCCGCTCATGTCATCCCAGAGAGGCGTCCCCGGAAGAGGCATGAGCAGAAAAGGAATCGGCGGCACGTTCAATCTGTCGCAGAACTCAAGCGTCTTCTCAAAGCTTTTTTCGTCATCCGTGTCGAAGCCAAGAACAAAAAAACCAAATACCATTATACCCATCGACTGGACTTTTTTTACCGCCGTTGCAATTCTTTCAAGGTCTCCTTTTTCCCGGCGTCTCAGCTTCGCGTTTATTTCAAGCGCATCCAGAGTATCTCCTTCCGCCGATTCCAGGCCGGTAAAGACAGTGTCCAATCCGCTCTTCGCCGCGAGCTTCACCATCTCCTCGCCGCCCCGCTCCAACACGGCGGAAACAGCTCCCGCGCCATGCCAGCGCATGAAACGCTTCAAGCCGCTCATTCTCGAATAGAGCTCAAGGCGATACTGGATGTCTCCGAAAATATCGTCGTCCGCCATTAAAAAAAATCTGCCCATATGTTTAATTTCGGCGGTTACCTCTTCCACAGGTCTATGCCGGATAAGGCCGCCGTAAAACCTTGACGTGCCGCAGAACTTGCATCTGTAAGGACAACCGCGCGTAGTGATTATGCAGTCAAAAAAATACCTGTCTTTCAATAGCTCGCGCCTTGGCAATGGAAGGCCGGTCAGAAGAGGCCTGTCGGGCGAACGATAAACGCTGAAACCATTAAAATTATCTTCATCAAAAAGCGGCCCACCAATATAAAAATCCTTTAATGCATTCCTTTCCGCATCGTCAAGAATAATTTTCCAGGTATTCTCCGCCTCGCCTGCGGCCACGGCATCTGCATGGCTTTTTGCCTCTTGCGGCAATGCACTCGCATGGTGGCCGCCAATGACTACTTTCACCCCGCGTTTTCTATATTCGTCCGCAATCCTATATGCCTCATCGGCCATAGGCGTCATCACACTTATACCGACAAGGTCGGGAAGTCTCCCACCGTAATCTTCTTTCTGTTTGAACAAGTTTACCAGTTCGATTTTGTGCCAGGGCTGGGAAAGCGCGGCAAGATGCGGAAGAATGTACGGCATAGTCATGCCCATCGCGCCTGGGTCGCCGTTTTTCTTTGGGAATATTAATCTAATCTTCAAGATATTGAAACTTACTTGGTGGCAGCCGGGTTTTTTGAGTGTTTCGGGTGTATTTTTTTGTCCAGCATCTTCATCGCGTAGTTCATCCCAAGATAGAACATGAACTGAGGCCCGCCATAAAGACGCATCCAAATCGATTTATGCGACAGTGTCTCCCGCCACAGCCAGTGCACGCCGTCGGAAAGCTGCTCAGGAGTCATAAGGTTCGGCTGGAAAACCACGTGCGTGCAGTCGTAATGGTCCCAGTTATGATCGAATATACGTCCCTCGTAAATGAGTCGCTGTCTGTATCCCGTCCCCGGAAGAGGGGTTGAAATAAGAAAGAAGGAAGAATCTATTTTATTGGCGTCGATAAAACCTCTCGTCCTCTCGAAGACGCCGACATCGTCCCAGTCCAGGCCGAAAATGAAGCTCGCGACAATGCCGATACCATGATCTTTCAGTTTCTTTATCGACTCGGCATACTTCTCCGGTTTGTTGAAGCCCTTGCCGATTTTTTTCAGGTTCTCTCCGGAGAGTGATTCAAATCCTATCGCAAGCCCGACGCAGTTGGACGCCTGCGCAAGTTTAAGTAGCTCAGGGTCGTCCGCGATTGAAATCGTCGAATAACTCTGCCAGGGGATTTTATATTTGGCAAGCATCGTGAAAAGTTCTTTTGCGTATTTCCTGTTTGCCGTGATGTTGCTGTCCGCGAAGAATATCATGCCTTTTGGATATGGAGTGGAAAAGCGCTTCAGACCGCTGAGCGCCGGACGGTCGTAAAGATACTGGATTTCTTTCTCCACTTCCGCAACGGGGCGTACACGGTATTTCCCGCCGTAGAAATTTGTTACGGCGCAGAAGTCGCAGTTATGCGGGCATCCGCGCGAGGTCTCGACAATCGTTATCGGGAAATATTTATCGTTGCGCAAAAGCTCCCAACGCGGTCTCGGCAGCCCTGCCAGCGAGTGCAGGTAGTCTTTCCTGTAGAATTTCTGCAAGCCGCCGTTTTGAAAATCCTCAACCGCCATCGGCCAGAGGTCTTCCGCCTCGCCTATTATCACAGTGTCGGAATGTTCCGCCGCCTCTTCAGGGCATGCCGTCGGATGTATCCCGCCGATTACAGTCGCCACTCCGCGCTTCCTGAACTCATCGGAAATCTCATACGCGCGCGAGGCCATCGGCGTCATGGACGAGATAGCGACCAAATCCGCAGGCTCGTCGAAATTTATATCCTCGACAATCTCGTCGATTATCTTTACGTCGTGTCCTTCCGGCGTCAGCGCGGCCACCATCGGCGCGCCCGCAGTCGGAAACGGAAACTTGAATTTTTTCCCGACCGCCGTATGCCGGCCCTCAGGGGATATGATGAGAATTTTCATATATGCACCCTCTCGAACGGCTTCCCTGTCTTCTCCTCCATATACTTCTCGAACGGCGCGTAATTCTTCTGCACCCAGGGCGTGTGCGTTATCGTCTCCCAGGCTATCTTTGCGAAGAACCTGTTGTTCTTTCGGAGATACGGGTTCGGCGAAAGGTACGCGTCCCAGAAGACGCGGAAACGCGAGTAGAATTTTTGTATCGACTTCGGATGAATCTCAGCGATTTTTTCGACTGAGAGCGTCCGCGTGTCCATTACCGGGTTCAGCATATCATACTTCGAGTAGTCCCAGACTTTTATTCTCCCCTGTTCCTTCGCGCGCTTCCAGTATTCCGTGCCTGGGAGCGGAGTCGTGAGGCAGATGGCGAAATGGTCTGAATATGGCTTTGCGAAATCTATCGTCTGCTGAAGCGTCTCTTCCGTGTCGTCGATGTCGCCGAACATGATGTTCGTGATGAGGAGCAGGCCGTTCTTCTTTATTATTTTCATCGCCTGGATGGAAGTTTCCGCCGTCTGCTTCTTGTGGTAATTTTTTAGCGCATTTTCTGACGGCGTCTCCACACCCATAGAAATCATGTAAAGCCCAAGCTTCTTCAACCTCGGAAGAAGATCGGCGTCCCGGACTATGTGCTCCGCGCGGGACTGGAACCAGAAGTGCCATGGCCTTCTTTTTTTCTCCAATTCTCGGACAAAGTCCTCAACGCGCTCGCGTTTCCAATTGAAGGAATCGTCGCCAAACATAAAGGAATATTTATTATGGTTTTTATATAGAAGCTCCATTTCTTCGACTACGCGCGGCGCAGACTTAGGCCTCCATGTGCTGCGCCAGAGCTTCGCCTCCGTGCAATAAGTGCACACACCCTCGCAACCGCGCGCGGTAGTAAGAACTATGGAGTTATGGGTTGCCATACCAAGCGACGGCATCATATATTTATTCATGGGGAAGTGATGATAAGCGGGAAGCGGGAGCGCGTCAAGGTCAGGGATAAGCTCGCGCCTCTCTCCGATATGTATGCCGCCAGTTTTGCGGAATGCAAGACCTCGGATATTTTCAAAATCCTTATTGCCCGACTCGACTGCCTTCAGGAACTCCATCAAAGTAAGTTCCCCCTCGCCCATCACTATATAGTCGAGGCTGGGGCATTTCTGAAGCGTCTCCTCCGGCATGAGGCTCATATGGACTCCGCCGCCGACGGTAATAACGGAAGGATCTACGAGCTTTATAAGATAAGCCGCGTTCATCGCATCATAGATATAGGATGTGGAAATAGCGGTGATTGCCGCGACGTTTGGCTTGAACTCGCGCACCGCTTCTTCGAGCGCGGCCCAGGGACGCTCCTGCACGGTGCAGTCTATTACGCGCACCTCGAAGTCTTTTTCGATATATGCCGCAAGCGCTGTCAATGACGGCGCGGGCATCCTGCCCCTGAAGAACTTGAATATCTCGTGCGGAGGATCTACCAGTAGAACACGCATTAAAAACTTTCCCCCTCTTGTATGTCATTCTGAGCGAAGCGAAGAATCTGCTGTTATCTTTTTCCAATCAGATTCTTCGTCGCATCCGCTCCTCAGAATGACAATATAAATAATTTACGCTGCCGTGCTCCCGCATCGCGGGCACTGTTTAACGAACCCGCCTGCGTTGCAGTCCAGGCAGAATAGCGCCCCGCACTCCGGGTTGCTGCACCTATATCCGGAATACAATCCGACTCTCGCGCCGCATATGTCGCATTTCTCTCTCTGGCCGGATGCCTTTACCGGCTTTAGCTTCCCTTCGCGTTTCAGGAGATAGTTCTCAAACAGCATAAAACCCGGCTGTTTCCACGGTCTTTTCAGCAATTTTCTGAAAAGATAGATGGCGAACGATTTATAGAGCGTGCGGACATACGGGTTTGCCGAAAACAGCGCTTTGAACAACGTCTTCGGGCGCACGTAGAACCTGCCGTACGCCATCCCATGCAGACGGCTGACCTCCTTGCGGCTGAGGCTTTTCGTTGCCATGATCGGCGTGCCCCAGTCGTACTTGCGGTAATCCTTTTCCTCTATACT
>JAKAHE010000154.1 GCA_021815285.1 Nitrospirota bacterium | reverse complement strand
GCCGACACTTTCCATGAACTTCTCCGTGAACAACTCTCCGTTCGCCGGAAGGGAGGGAAAGTTCGTCACGAGCCGGAACCTGAAGGAACGCTTGGAGAAGGAGATACTATACAACGTCAGCATACGTATCGAATCAACTGAGAGCACGGACACGTTCAAGGTGTCGGGCCGGGGCGAGCTTCAGCTTGCGATACTCATCGAGACCATGCGAAGGGAAGGGTTCGAGCTTGCCGTCTCGCGTCCGGAGATAATCGAAAAAACAATCGACGGAGTGCGCTCAGAGCCTTATGAGCTGCTGCTTGTCGATGCGCCGGAGGAGCACATCGGCGTCGTGACGCAGAAACTTGGAGTCCGGCGCGGCAAGATGATGAAGATGGTGAACCACGGCACGGGCCGGGTGCGCATGGAATTCGAGATACCCTCTCGCGGACTCATAGGCTTCCGCTCGGAATTCCTCTCCGATACGCGCGGAACGGGAATATTAAACACGCTGTTCCTGGGATACCGTCCGTGGTCCGGCGAAATATCCGGGCGTTCCACGGGCGCGCTTATCGCTGACAGGCGCGGCAAGGCCACGGGTTACGCGATATTCAACCTCCAGCCCAGGGGAGAGATATTCATAGACCCCGGCACGGAGGTCTACGAAGGCATGATAATCGGCGAGAACGCCCGCGAAGACGACATGGGCGTGAATGTCACAAAAGAGAAGAAGCTTACCAACATGCGCGCATCGGGCTCCGACGAGGCGCTCCGCATTATCCCGCCCAGGAAGATGAGCCTTGAGCAGGCGCTTGAGTTCCTCCGGGACGACGAGCTGGTGGAGGTTACGCCGGTTTCGATACGGCTTAGAAAGAAGAAGGTTGACAAGAAGATACTGGCGAGGTTTTAAAAACCTACTTCATCACCTTCAGGGCGTCGAGCTTCTCCTGGAGGAAATGCTGGAAATAGCCGTCATATCTTTTCTGAAGCTCCGGGATTTTCCAGTCCTCGTCCGTGATAACGTCCCGGCAGTTATACGCTCCGCAGTAGCATTTCAGCCTGTAAGGCTCGACGCCTTCGGCGGCGTGGAGAATCGTCGCATAGTCTATGCATATCTCTTCGCCCGCGTCGATGTCGCGCATGGCGACCAGAAATATCTGGCCCTTGTACCCGGCGTTCGGGTCGCAGGAGTGGTTGATAAAGGCGTCGTCTTCTTCAGAGTAGAGAACGAGATTTTCCGTAACGGGGAGGCCGTAGTCGTTGTATGGCGGCTGGAGTTTCGTCTCTTCTTCGCGGGTAATAAACCACCCGCCATGTATCATAAGCAGTTCGTCTTTATCTATACTTTCGGTTGCGAAATTACCTTTGCCGCAATGCGGAGTCTCCCGCACCACGAGCTTCGGGTTAATCCAGCAGAATTTTTTCATGGAAGAATGGTATACACCAAAAAAAAACCAATTTCCACAAAAAAAATTCAAAAATAAATCCCCGGTCGGCGACGTGACATTCTTAAAGACGACTGCCTGGCTTGGGGAGGGAGGCAGAACGCCTTTAATGTGCGGCTGGCCGGGGAATTCTATGCCGCCTGTTTCCAGTCCTCTATCTCTCCCTTGCCCTCGATGAAAACTTCGACTTCCATTATGCTGTCGCACGGGATGCGAAGCTCGCTCATGAATGCCTCTACCGAGAGCCTGTCAGGGCTCTTTATCACGGTATACATGCATTTCTCCTCTATGTTCGAGAAGGAATAGAGAACTTCGATTCCCTTCACGGAGGCCGAATGCATTTTCATGATTAAATCGCGGTTTAAGTCGGAGACAACCTGGTGCTCGGAGATGAACATCCGCATATTGCTTCCCATATCGTCCCTCCTGCTTTAAATATACCTTTTGAGGCTGGTTTGGTCAAGGAATCCGGACGGTTTCAGCGGGTAACGCGGAGCATGAAATTCCCGCCGGGGATGGACGCCGTAGAAAAAAACGATTCGACCGCCTCTCCCAGCTTTTCGCAGGCAAGGCTGGAGTTGCGACCAAGTTTTATCAAAGCAGGAATTTTCCACGGGTGCGCCAATAAATAAAAAATTAGCCGTGTCGGGTTTATTTTCCCATCGTCCATGAACAGGTTGAAGTCCACCGGCAGGTCTTCGTCCAGCATGTCGGATATGGCGCGGATGGCGATGAACGGAATCCCAGCATCCTTGCAGGCTCGGGCCGCGCCGCCGGATTCCATGTCAAGAGCGACGGCTCCGGTCGCGTCGGCTATTTTTTTCTTTTCGGCGGAAGTTATTATCGTCCCGGAGACTGCGGCAAATTTACCCGTGCGGCATTTGACCTTGGTTAGAGAGTCAATCAGGCCGGGGGCGCAGTGATAGATATTTCCGGACGACGTCTCGATTATCTCGGTCGCGCCGACAATGTCTCCCGGAACAAGCCCCGAAACGAGGGCCGCCGAGAGGCCAGCGGAGACATACGCCCGCGCATCCGGATAAAGCAATAGTATTTTTTTCGCCGTACTGTAAGCATTATCCTCTCCCATCCCGGACACGGCCAGGATGACTGAAACGCCGCCTGTTTCCCCTTCATAACAGCCGTTTCCGGCCCGGCGGAACCTGCCGCGTTTTTTAATTCCGTTGATTTCGAGAGGAAAGGCCCCGGCGAGAATTATTGGCGAGGACATACGGCTCCAAAAACATCGGGCGCAATCAAATTGCGCCCCTGCAAAAGCATCTGATAATTCTGACAGCTACGAATGCGGATTCATAACACGCAAAGGATGACAGCTTCCCTAAACCCTTGCCCGCTTACCCGCAGAATATCTTCCTGTACATCCCTTTCTGGCGGTTTTCCAGCCGTATTTCGTCCGTCCTCGTGCGGCCTCTCGTAATGACGGAGCGATACATCGAAAGCGCCCAGAGCGGGAAATACTTGCTGTACATGTGATAGCGGAGGTAGAAAACACGCGGAAAACCCGTACCGGTATAATCCTCCTCGTCCCAGTACCCGTATCGGTTCTGCGTGTCCAGGAGATATTCCACCCCGCGCCTGACCTCCGGAGACGAAACCTCCCCGGCCGATATCAGGCCGATAAGCGCCCAAGCCGTCTGGGAGGCTGTAGAAGACCAGTCGGAAGCCTGGGGGTCACGGTAGGAATCGCAGGACTCGCCCCAACCGCCGTCTTCGTGCTGGCGGCTTTTAAGCCATCTCACGGCCTTCCTGACGTATTCCTTGTCCATGTCCTCGCCGATTAACCTGAGGCCGGCAAGGACCGACCACGTCCCGTAGATGTAATTTACCCCCCAGCGCCCGTACCAGGAGCCGTCCTGCTCCTGCTCTCTTAGCAGGAAGTCGTGAGCCGCCTTTGCGGGTCCGTAGGAGAGGTCGAGTCCCATCAGGCCCATTATCTCAAGGGCGCGGCCAGTCAGGTCGGACGTTGACGGGTCGAGAAGCGCGCCGTGGTCGGCAAACGGGATATAGTTGAATATGAGCTTGTTGTTGTCCTTGTCGAACGCGCCCCAGCCGCCGTCGCTGCACTGCATCTTTACAAGCCACTCGAACGCTGCGGTGATGCGGCGAAGCTTCTTCTCCTCCTCGAATGTCTTTACCTTCAGGAGCGAGAGCAGAACCATCGAGGTGTCGTCGTTGTCGGGATAGAACTCGTTCTCGAACTGGAAATACCAGCCGCCCGGGTCTGCGTCCGGAACCTTGACCTTCCAGTCCCCTCTCGTGGAAGTCTGCTTGCGGAAGAGCCAGTCCGCCGCGTGACGGAAACTGCCGTGGTCGGAGGGAAGGCCGGCCTCGAACAGAGCGTTTATGGCTATCGGCGTATCCCATACAGGCGATACGCAGGGCTGGAGATACATGGAGTCGTCCCCAAGCTCCACTTCAAGGTCTTCTATGGACTTGAATGCCTGCTCGAGCAGAGGGTCTCCGTCCGGATGCCCCATGAGTTTAAGCGCCACGACGGAATTGGCCATGGCCGGGTATATCCCGCCCAAGCCGCCCTCGCCCTTCATGCGCTCAACCATCCATTTATATGCCTCGGTAAGGCCCATCGCCCTGAGAGCCTTGTTTGCGTGTTTCTCGTAGAACCTGAGGAAGCCGTCCAGGGTAATGAACGCGTTCTTCCACGTTAAGAGCTTCTTTTCTTTTTTGAACCGTGGGTCGCGCTCCCGGCAATTCTCCCTGTCGCCTTTGTCGGCGAAAAGCTCGGAGAGACCCATTTCCGGCGGGAGTTTCATGACGGGTTTCTTGTCGAAGATTATAAGCAGCGGGACAAGCACCGTCCTGGACCAGTAGGATATTTCGTATATGTTGAAATAGAACCAGGAGGGCAGGAGCATTATCTCGACAGGCATGCACGGGACGCCGTCCCACGGATACTGGCCGAACATGGCGAGCGTTATCTTGGTAAAAACGTTCGCCCGGACAAGCCCGCCGTTTTTCAGGACGTTCTCCCGGGCGCGCGCCATGAAAGGCTCTTCGGCGGATACGCCCGCAAGCTTGAGGGCGAAGTATGTTTTTATAGTGGCGGAGAGGTCGGCAGGCCCTCCGCGGTAGATATACCAGCCGCCGTCTTCCATCTGGATGGATTTCAGATATTCTACGATCCGCTCTTCCTTTGCCTCGTCCACACGGCCAAGGAAGCGGCGGAACATGAGGTATTCGGCGGGTATGGTGGCATCCGCCTCGAGCTGATCCACCCAGAACCCTTCGACGGGGTCCTGCACGCCCAGCAGGTATCTCATGGCCTTGTCTACCGCATCCCCGAGTCCGGCAGTCCGGCCTTCTTCAGGCAGGCTTCCGGTTAACCGGTTTTTTGCAGACCGGCCACGCTCAACGCCGGCGTTATACTGTCGCCCGGCGCGACTGAAATCGTCCATGCCCCTCCCCTCACGATAATTATTCAAATTTTGTAAGCAGTTGAATTGTCCGTAAAGCTGGACGACTTTCCAATTATACTTCTTCAAAAGCTTATGTCAAGTAAAGATATAAAAGTGAATTACCCCGCGTCAAGACGCGGGGCATCTTTAGCGCAGATGAAAATCAATCTGCGCAGGCGATTGCGTCTCATCTCGATGGTGCCTGATGTACTTCTCTATCATC
>JAKAHE010000153.1 GCA_021815285.1 Nitrospirota bacterium | reverse complement strand
CAGCCTGAGGCCGCAGAATATGCGGCCTTTTTCATTGCATGGAACCGACTTGGACACCATGCGGCCAATGCGACTTGACGGGGTTCCCATGCGGATTATAATCTATAAATACACAACGGGTAAGGCACGTGCGGCATAATTCAAAAAGGAGCACAAAATGGAAAAAATGTTTGAACTCCTCATACGGGATCACAGGGAGGTTTCCAGCCTGATAAGCCAGATGCAGAACGTGAGCGGCCATGGAAGGGAGCGGCTCCTCTCGCAATGCGCGGACGCACTGGAACTGCACATGCAGATAGAGGAAGACTATCTTTATCTGGCGCTGGAGGATATTGACGAAACGAAAGATATTATCCGGGATTCCTATGAGGATCATAAGATGGTGCAGAAGCAGTTGAAGGAACTGGCCAAACTGGACGTGGACGACCAGAAATGGGATGCAAGGCTTCAGGCTCTTAAGGAAAATTTCGACCATCACGTCCAGCAGGAGGAAACAGTGCTTTTCAAACAGGCGCCCAAAGTGCTGTCGAGAGAGGAACTCGACGACCTGAATGACCAGATAATCGAAGAAAAAGAAGCGGCGTAAAATGTGATGAATTAATGCTTGCAAATCCGGCTTCCCTGCCTTAAAATCATTTTCCTATGAAAATACTAATAACCGGCGGGGTTGGTTTCATAGGCTCCCACATAACGGACGCCGCAATCGGGGCCGGGATGGAGGTTGCAATTATCGACAACCTCTTCACCGGCAAGAAAGAGAACTTAAACCCCAGGGCGAAATTCTACCTCGCCGACATTAGAAACAAGGACATATCCGATATTTTCGCCTCTGAAAAACCGGACATTGTCTGCCACCAGGCGGCGCAGGTAAGCGTGCGCAATTCCGTGGAAGACCCCGCCCAGGACGCCGGCATAAACGTCGTAGGCTCCATCAACGTAATAGACAACTGCCGGAAGTTCGGGGTAAAAAAAATCGTCTTCGCGTCTTCCGGCGGCGCGATTTACGGCGAGCAGGAAAAGTTTCCGGCGCCGGAGGACCATCCCGCAAGGCCGGAAAGCCCCTACGGCGCGGCCAAGCTTTCCGTGGAACACTACCTGTATATCTACAAAAGAGTCTTCGGCCTGAAATACGTCGCGCTCCGCTATTCCAACGTCTACGGCCCCAGGCAGGACCCTTTCGGAGAGGCCGGGGTAGTGGCAATATTCACCAACAGGATGCTCTCCGGCGATACCCCGCTTATAAACGGCGACGGCGGCCAGACAAGGGATTATGTATATGTCAAAGACGTCGTCCAGGCCAACATGCTGGCCTTCGGGGAAGGCGCGGAAGGGCCTTATAACGTCGGCACAGGCATCGAGACGGATGTAAACCGGCTGTACGAGCTTATAAGGGAGAGAACCGGCTACACGGGAAACAACGAGCACGGGCCGGCAAAGGCCGGGGAGCAATACAGGAGCGTGCTCGACTGCGCCCGAATAAAAAGAGAACTCGGCTGGAAACAGCGCTACAGCCTCGAAGAAGGGCTTAAGGAGACTGTCGAATATTTCCGGCAGAGAGCGCTTTAATTGTTATCTTGAAAAAATCGAATAATCTGATATTATAATAGTATCGGCAGCCGGAGAGGCAAAGGTCGCCTTTTCCGGCTTTTTATGTTAGCGGCTTCTGGGGTCAATCGGGTGGTTGTCCTTTCAAAGCTGACAAAAACAAGGAGATGAAAATGGGTAACAAGCTTTATGTGGGCAACCTGTCCTATAAGACCTCTGAGGAAGACCTCCAGGAGCTCTTCTCGCAGGCAGGTCAAGTAAGCTCTGTCAAGATCATTACGGACGGTTATTCTGGCCAGTCCAGGGGCTTCGGCTTTGTCGAAATGGCGACGGATGAAGAAGCCCGTAAGGCTGTCGAAATGTTACACGGCAAGGAGTTCATGCAGAGAGAACTGACCGTGAACGAGGCAAGACCTCAGCAGAAGAGAGAAGCCAGGGGCGGCTTCGGCGGAGGCGGCGGCAGAGGCGGCGGCAGGAGATAACCCGCAACAACAAAATTGCGCTGAAACCTCCAGGGTCCGTTCCCTGGAGGTTTTTTTATTTCAGAGCCTCTTCGTACGCCCTGAAAACCTCATCCCCGAAGCATACGATAATAACCTTCTCCATGCCCGGGTGCGAATCCAGAAACTCTCTTATTTCCCTCACCGCTATCTTCGATGCCCGCTCCACCGGAAACCTATACGCCCCGGTGCTGATCGACGGAAACGCAATGGTCCTGACGCCGTTTTCATAGGCAAGGGCAAGGGAATTACGGTAGCAGCCGGCAAGCAGGGCGTCTTCTCTCTCCGCGGCACGTCCACTCCATACAGGCCCGACGGTATGTATCACGAATTTTGCGGGCAGGTTATAGCCTCCGGTTATCCTTGCCTCGCCAGTCGGGCAGCCGCCGATTTTTCTGCATTCCCTCGGAAGTCCCGGCCCGGCCACCCGGTGTATGGCGCCGTCCACGCCTCCGCCGCCAAGAAGGGCGCTATTCGCGGCGTTCACTATCGCATCCGCATGAACTTTTGTAATATCTTCTTTTATAAGCGAAATTTTGCTCACCCTATCCTCCGGTTAGTTATTGACATGCCTGTTTTATGGAGTTATCATAAAATCAGAGTTTATATTTTATACTAAGGGGGCATGAATGAAAATATCGCACATTCTTCATCCGACAGATTTTTCCGAGGGGGCCGAGGCGGCGCTGGACTACGCCAGGGCGCTTGCAAAACAGTATAACGCATCCCTGACGCATTTGTACGTGCTGAACGACGTAACCAAGGGACACGGCTGGTACGTTCCTCACATCTCCCTGGATACCTTCCTGGCGGAGATGAAGGCGGAGGCAAAGAAAAAGCTCGATCACTGCTGCTACGAAGAGCAGATGGATTTAAAGAACGTAAATTGCGTAATACTTTCCGGCGAAGCAGACGACAACATAGTGGATTACGCGAAGAAGAACGGCGTCGACCTTATAGTCATGGGCAGCTACAGCAAGAGCGGGATGGACTTCCTGTTCGGGTCGGTAACGAGGAAAGTAATCAAAAAAGCGCATTGCCCGGTGCTGTGCGTAAAGGTGCCCGCGCAGTAGTCCTCCCGCGGGAGGGTGTCATGAGACAGGAAAGGGCGGCAAAACAAATCCCGGTAATCGAGGCAAAGGGGCGGCACAGAAGCATAAGGGAAGAGTTTACGGAAGAGCATACCGGGGCGGTGGCGCAAGTTACAAACCTCCTCAGCCAGACCACGCGCACAATACTCAGCGCACGCGCGGCACAGTTCCACCGTCAGATCCAGAGAACCCACAGGCTTGGTAACTGGCTCGGCAAGTTCCATCCCTCCAAAAGCAGGAAAGGGATAAAGCGGAGCGAATAAGAACGCGGCCTTCAAGCTACCTTCTGAAATCAAGAAACCCTCCTGATACCGGAGGGTTCAGGCTGCTGACAAAGTGCCAGTTGTGTCATTGCGAGGAGCCGAAGGCGACGCGGCAATCTCCGATCTTATTGATTTATTTAAAACCGGAGGTTGCTTCGCTTCGCTCGCAATGACAATCAAGGAGTTTGTCAACACTCTGAAGGCCCGGCAGTCGTCGGGCCTTTTTGTTTAACTTTTCACCGCCGCCATGTTTACCTTCATGCCCCTGAAGCGGCCAGTGGCAAGCTCTTTGCCCGAATCCGTTATCATAAGGACTTCAAGCTCCGGATGTTTGAGCGCAAGGGCGTATGCCTTCTCCGGGCCGAGTACGAAAAGCGCCGTCCCCATTGAGTCCGCAAGCCAGGAGTCCTTCGCAAGCACGGTAACGCTCATAAGCCCGTTCACCGGGTATCCCGTGTGCGGGTCTATGATATGGCAATAGCGCTTGCCGTCCTTGAAGAAGAAACGTTCGTAGTCTCCGGAGGTGGAGATGGCCATGTCCGTAAGCGGGATTTTCGCAAGGACGTCGCCTTCCGGCCCTCGCGGGTTCTGTATCCCGACAGTCCAGGGGGAGCCGTCGGGCTTTCTCCCGAAGACCTTTATGTCCCCGGCGCAGGCGACAATCCCGCCCTTTATGCCGTCTTCCAGGAGGGCCGCGACGGCCCTGTCCGAGGCGTATCCCTTGGCTATCGCGCCTAAGTCTATGGACGCGCCGCGTTTTTTCAGGAAGACCGTACCGTCCTTTTTATTCACGACTATATCCCGCCAGCCCACGAGGGGAAGGGTCTTTTTTATCGTTTCCGGCGAGGGCACGTGCGCCTTTTTCGAGCCTATCTCCCAGGCGTTCACAAGCGGCCCGACGGTGATATCGAACGCGCCGCCTGAGAGGCTGGAAATATATGAGGCGTCGTTTATGTTCTCGATAATTTCCGGGTCAGCCGGGACTGGGGCTATGCCTGAATTCGCGTTTATCCGGCTCAAGTTGGACATGGGCTTGTAGGTGCTCATGAGGTCGTCCACCTTCGTAATCCTGGCGAAAGCGTCCCCCGCGGCCCTTGCAAGCTCGTCCTCCGTCTTGCCGCTTCGGTCCAGCGTGATGGTGATATACGTCGCCATTATCACGCGCGTTTCGGTATAAAGACCGTTTCCCCTGGCGCAGGAGGATATCAAAAGCAGAACCATCGGCAGGCAGAGTATTTTTTTCATGGGCGATACTGTAGCAGAATTAATAAACCGGTTCAAGACGTATATTCCGCCCTGTCTGTCATTCCCGTGAAAACTGGAATCCGGCGACTTTGAAAGTCCCTGGGCCCCGTTCAAAGGCGTCCGGGGGCGACGGATGATATTGCTTGCCTTATCCGCATATTTTGTGTTATCTTTTCGGAAGTTTTCCATGTATCAAAGTCTCTTTTCGGAAGGTGTTCCAGATGAAAAAAACGGGCATTTTTTTTATGGCGGTAATCCTGCCGGTTGTGTTTTTTGTCTCCGCAGCCGGGGCAGAGGGAGCAGAGGGGGCGGCGGGGCCGACGGAGATAGACCGGGTTGTCGCGGTCGTCGGGCAGGACGTGATAACCTTAAGCGAGATACAGATGCAGATGGCCCCGAAGATGGACGAGCTTAACCAGCGCTACGAAGGCGAAAAA
>JAKAHE010000005.1 GCA_021815285.1 Nitrospirota bacterium | reverse complement strand
CGTCGTCTGGATGAGCCACGGGGACAGGATAGAGAAGATGCCGGAAGGGTTCTCTGCAATCGCCCATACGGACAACTCTCCCACGGCGGCGATGGCGGACCATAAGAGGAAATTCTACGGCGTGCAGTTCCACCCCGAAGTAGCCCACACCCCTGAGGGCTTCCAGATACTGAAGAACTTCCTGGCCGTATGCGGCTGCGAGCCGTCATGGACGATGGCGAGCTTCATCGATTACTCCGTGGAGAATATCCGGAAGCAGGTGGGTAAAAAGCCTGTAATCTGCGCGCTGTCCGGAGGCGTGGACTCAACCGTCGTCGCCGCCCTCGTGCACAGGGCGGTCGGAGACCAGCTGACATGCATATTTGTCAATAACGGGTGCTTGAGAAAAGGCGAGGCGGAGCGCGTCAGGCAGACGTTCGAGACGATGGGCCTGAAGCTCGTATACGTGGACGCGCAGGATATGTTTCTCTCCAGGCTTGCGGGCGTGGAAGACCCGGAGAAGAAACGGAAGATCATCGGGAACACGTTCATAGAGGTGTTCGAGGCGGAGTCCGGGAAGCTCGGCGATGCCGAATTTCTGGCCCAAGGGACGCTGTATCCCGACGTCATAGAAAGCGTGTCCTTCAAGGGGCCGTCCGCCGTGATAAAGAGCCACCACAATGTCGGCGGACTGCCGGAGAAAATGAAGCTCAAGCTCGTCGAGCCGCTCCGGGAGCTTTTTAAGGACGAGGTGCGGGAGCTCGGCGCCGAGCTAGGCCTCCCGGAGGACATAATCTGGAGGCAGCCGTTCCCGGGGCCGGGGCTTGCAATCAGGATACTGGGCGAGGTTACAGCCGAGCGTCTCGCCGTCTTGCGTGAGGCGGACGCAATCGTAATCGAAGAGGTTAAAAAAGCCGGGCTATACCGCGAGATATGGCAGTCGTTCGCCGTGCTTTTGCCAATACGCACCGTCGGCGTAATGGGCGACGAGCGCACCTATGAGAGCGTCGTGGCGCTCCGGGCAGTCCATTCAAAGGACGGCATGACCGCCGACTGGGTGCATCTTCCGTATTCGCTCCTTGGGACAATCTCGAACCGGATTATAAATGAAATCAAGGGCGTAAACCGCGTCTGCTACGATATATCAAGCAAGCCGCCCTCCACTATAGAGTGGGAATAGGTTATAAAATCCCCCCCCCCCGGATTTGACAGTCCCGCATATACCCGCTATATTAAAAACATAAGCCTTATGATAGAAGGTGGTGGGGAGCCTTTTATTTCCAATTCGTGAGAGGGGTGTGTTATGAGTCCGAATTTCTCAAGGAGCAAGCGTTTCAATGCAATAAAGTACCTGAACGCCGTAAGAATCCTTACAAAAGAAATAGATAACGGGAAAAACCTGCCGGAGTTTTTCTACCTCCGTGGCAGGGCATACTCCCTTCTTTCCATGAACAAAAAAGCGTCCCTGGATTTCGAGAGGGCAAGCCGGCTCAAGCCGGAGTCGCTCAGATACAAAAAGACGCTCGCCGCATCGCTTCTCATCTCGGAAGACTACCAGAACTGCCTGGAAATATTGGAAAGCTGTCCCGACACCCCCTCTTTCATGCTTATTGAAGGCGCCTGTCTCTATAAATCCGGAAGGCCGGAAGAGGCCATAAAGATACTCGACCGCTACCTTGCGCTTAAGCCCTGGGACTCCGCCGGGCAATACCAGAAGGCGCGCTGCCTGATGGCCCTGGAGAGGTTTTCTGAGGCCGAGGCGGGCTTCAGGAAATCGCTCCGTCTTGGCGGCGATGCGGTGGAGGGCCTCACCTGGCTGGCCCTGTCCACAGTCGCGCGGGAGAGGGAAGACAGCGGCATCTCCGACATGCCCCTGGCTGCCTAAGACGGCAGTTCGGGCGCATCTCACGGAGCGAGCCGGAATTAATTTTTCATATTCAATCAATACATGAAATCCGGGAACAACTCCCGTTTCACCGCGTCGAAATAATCGTCGTATACCCGGGGGAGCACGACTGCCGGTCGGTCTCCCCACAGCTCCCAGGCCGTCCAGGCCGCCTTCTCTTCCGGACTGACGTACGGACGATAAATAACCTCCGGCCCTGGGCCTTCGCCCGGCAGAAGCCCGAGACGCAGATAAAACCGGATAAGCGCCCTCTGCGCCTTTTCGTCGGGCGGATTCGCAAAGCCGGTGGAATAATTGTCCTTGAACAGCAGGTCGTAAAACCCGCCCGTCTGTACCCCCATGAATACGTTTACGGAAGAGTCGGAAGAAGCCGCGACGGCGAACCCGGCCGGAGCCGGTTTTCGAGCTGGAGCCGCCTCAGGTCTGGCCGCCGGCTGGATGTTTGCGGCAAGCGCCGCAAGCCCCCTGGGAGACGTCCCGGCAAGGACCGTCGGCCCTTCGGCGAACGTAAAATCCCCTTTCCCGAGGAGTATTGAGAGCTTGCCGCCGAATACGCTCGCGGCGGCTATGTCGGGTTTTCCGTCGCCGTTGAAATCTCCCGCAATTATGAATTTAGGATCAAGCCGGGAGACGAGATTTACGGGCTTTTTAAACGTGCCGTCGCCTGCGCCGGGGAAGACGGAAATACTGGCTGAGTTGTGGTATCCCACGGCCAGGTCGAGTTTTTTGTCATCGTTGAAATCTGCCGTCGCGAGGTATGCGGGCCGAAGTCCGGTCTTCGTATCTCCGCCCTCCCGGAACGTCCCGTTTCCGTCCCCCAGGAACATCCGGATCATGTTATCCCGCCCGCATGCCACGGCTATGTCTGGTTTTCCGTCCCCGTTGAAATCTCCCACCGCGAGGCCGTCCGGCTCCCTGCCCGCGCCGAGATAAACGGGCGTCGAGAAAAGGCCTCCGCCTTCATTGAAGATTATCGCCACGCTGTCGTCGTTGAAGTTGGATACCGCAAAATCCTGGAGGCCGTCGCCGGTAAAGTCCGCGCTCCTTATGCAGGCAGGGGAGGAGCCGACGGGGATTTTTATGGCCTTTTCCGAGAAATGGCCGTGCCCGTCGCCCCTGAACACGTCCACGACATCCCCGAACCAGCAGGCGACCGCCAGGTCGATATGCCCGGAACCGCCCGTAAAGTCCCCGGCTATGAGGCTCACTGGGCCGGAATCGGTCGGCAGGTCGGCGGCTTTGACGAAATTTCCGTCCCCCAGGCCCTTGAATATCGTTATTGTGTCGCTCGTCAGGTTCGAGACGGCTATGTCCGGATTCCCGTCTCCGTCGAAGTCCGCGGAGACTATAGAATACGGGAAGGTGCTTAAGTACAGGCCGTCGGGCGGGCCGATATAGACCGGTTTTTTCCTGGCAGCAGGCGAAGACGGCGGGTCCAGGGGCTTTGTGCGGGCGGCCTGAAGAGGCGCAGCCTGCGCCTGGAAGCATATCGCGGCAAGCGCCACGAATAATATTTTCTTTATCATATGCCCTCCAAACACAACAGGGATAATCCTTAACTCGGAGGGCAGACGTAAAACTATTTCATTTATAGTAAAGTATTATAATTAGAATGGGTATTGTCAAAACGAGGAGAAGACGGTCGGCTGAAAGGGCTGTTTTTGCCGTCCGCAGGCAATAAAAAAGGCGCCGATTCGGCGCCTTTAAGGTAGCTTTTGTGGTGGGAATCGGGCCGCGTTATTTCGCCGCCTGTCCCTATTTTTTCCCGGCCCTTTTTTTGCGGGCCTCCTGCTGCTTGCGTTTCTTTTTAACGGAAGGTTTCTCGTAGAACTTTCTTTTCTTCAGTTCCTTAAGGAGTCCCTCCTTGGCCATCTGGCGCTTGAGTATCTTGAGCGCCTTCTCGACCTGTCCGTCATGGACTTTAACTTCCAGGCTTTATCACCCTTTCCGGATTTATATTCTGTAAGGTTTGGAAAACCAGAGACGGGGCAGCGCTGACTCCTTCCGCCCCTCCACGCCCGCCGGAGGAATGTCCACCCCCGATGCGTCTTATGTTTCTATCACGGGGAAAAGGTCTTGTCAAGATAATTCTGGATTGCCGGCGTCTATACGTCGCGCGTCGCGCTTATCTCTATGCCGAGGGCGGCGATTTTTCTGTGGAGGTTGCTGCGTTCAATCTTCAAGACCTCCGCGGTGCGGGAGATATTCCAGTCGTTTTCCTTAAGCCTTTTCAGGATATAGTCTCTCTCGAACGCAGCCCTTGCCTCCCGGAGCGAGCCGGCGCCAGTCGACCGGCTGCTGAACATTTCGCCCCCGGCCACGTTCTCCGGCGCGACGCTTCGTATCGGCGGGGGGATCTCGCTCGCCCCTATCTCCTCGCCCGGAGTCATTATCACCAGGCGCTCGATGATATTTTTCATCTCCCGGACATTCCCCGGCCAGGAGTATGTCGAGAACAGCCGCATGGCCTCGAGAGAGGCTTTTTTTACCCTGCCCCCGCTCTCGTCGGTATATTCCTTCAGGAAATAATCGACAAGGAGCGGTATGTCTTCCCGGCGTTCACGAAGCGGCGGGACCTCGATGGGTATGACGTTCAGGCGGTAATACAAATCTTCCCGGAAGCGGCCAGCCTTGATTTCGTCTTCAAGTATCTTGTTCGAGGCCGCAATCACCCGCACATCCACTTTTATCGTCCTCGTGCCGCCGACGCGCTGTATCTCCTGCTCCTGTAGCGCCCGGAGTACCTTTGCCTGCGTATTCAGGCTCATGTCGGCGATCTCGTCGAGGAATATAGTCCCGCCGTGGGCAAGCTCGAACTTGCCTTTTCTCTGGGCCGTGGCGCCGGTGAAGGAGCCTCTCTCGTGGCCGAAAAGCTCAGATTCGATTAAATCCTCCGGTATTGCGGCGCAGTTTATAGTAACGAAAGGCCCCGATGAACGGAGCGAGTATTTATGTATAGCCCTCGCCACTAATTCTTTTCCAGTGCCGTTTTCGCCGAAGATGAGGACGCGCCCGTTCGTCGGCCCGGCGCGGAAAATCTGCTCCCGAAGGGCGGCAATCCTTGGCGAGTTCCCGATTATCGAGCGCCGGCCTTCGACCTTCTCCTTCAGGCTTCGGTTCTCCTCTTCGAGGCGCGATTTCTCAAGACCGTTCTTTACGGAAAGGGAGAGCTTGTCAAGGCTGAGCGGCTTTTCGATGAAGTCGTATGCGCCGAGCTTCACGGCCTTCACCGCGGTGTCGATTGTCCCATGCCCGGACATGACGATGACGGTCAGGGCTGGCGCGGCTTCCTTGAGTTTTGCCAGCGTCTCCAGGCCGTCCATGCCGGGCATCCAGACGTCGAGGAGTACCAGGTCCGGGAGAGAGTCCTTGGCGGACTTTAAGCCTTCCGCGCCGCTCTCCGCCGCGGAGACTTCGTACCCCTCGTCCGCCAGTATGTCGGCCACGGACTTGAGGATGGCTTTTTCGTCGTCGATTATGAGGATGTTGGGCATAAATACAACTCAAATCTTAAACGTGTTTCCATTGCATGGATAATTTTTTATTGGAAACGGCGCAGTCTCGCAAGTATAAATTGATAAGCGTCTGGTACGGAATGCCACTTTCCTGGGCTAATTCCTTAAAATATTTGACTGTGCCCTCGTCCATGCGGATGGTCACCTGGCGTTTTAGCCTGCGGGCGTATGGATTTTTTTGAGCATTGGAAAAATCGTATTCTTTTCTCATCTCTTCAGCCCCTCCAAATACTGCCGCCGCTCTTTGAGCGTTGCCTTGCGAGCGGAAAATATTCTGATAATGTCGTCATTTTCCCGATAGCAATGGCAGACTATCAAAATGCGGAGGCCAGCGCTTAGGCCAAGCAGGATAAACCGTTCCTCGTTGTCCGAATGGTCTGGGTCTTCAATCAGCAAGGCTTTGTCGTCCGCAAATACGGACTGCGCTTCCTCGAAGGTAACGCCGTGCTTCTTACGGTTTTCCGCGGCCTTGTTGCCGTTCCATTCAAAAATTATGGACATTATAATTATAATGTAAATATATTATAATTTCAAGATATTCCGACACTGCGCCGATACTGGATTTATTTTCGTCGTCGATTATGAGGATGTTGGGCATTCTTAAATTTGACTTCGTTTTGCTGTCGGCTTCTTTGGCAATACATTACCCTGCCGGAAGCTCGATTACGAACTTCGCGCCTTTTGGGCTGTTGCCTTCCGCGCGGATGTAGCCGCCGTGGTCGGAGACGATGCGGCTTACGATGGCAAGGCCCAGTCCCGTGCCGGATTTCTTCTTTGAGAAATACGGCTGAAAAAGCTTCTCTCTGTCCTCCGGGAGGATGCCTGGGCCGTCATCCGAGACGACTATGCGCGCGATGCGCGAAGCCTTATTGTATGCGGTTTCGACACGGATCTCTCCCTTGCCGTCCATCGCCGTGACGGCGTTGTCGAAGAGGTTCAGGAAAACCCGCTTGAACTGCTCGCCGTCAACCTTTATCGCGGGCATCTTCTCGTCGAACTCCCTGACTATCTCGATGTCTCTGTGCGCGCCGTCGAAGACGGAGGCGGCCTCGTCTATGATGCCGTGCAGGTCGGATGCCACCGGCTGGCACTCCGGCATCCGGGCAAAGCGGGAGAACTCGTCCACCAGCGTCTTCATCCCGTCTACCTGCGTGATGATCATGGACGTGCACTCGTCGATTATTTTGCCGTAGTCCTCCGCGCCTTCCATGTATTTTTTCCGGAGCCTCTGCGCGGAGAGTTGAATCGGCGTAAGAGGGTTTTTCACCTCGTGCGCTATCCTCCTTGCCACTTCTTTCCATGCAGCGGCGCGCTGTGCGCGGATAAGCTCCGTCATGTCGTCGAACACGACGAGCGTGCCGATGTATCCGCCCTGCGCGTCCCTCAATGGGGAGACGAAGAGCCGGAGGTTCAACACCTTGCGCCCGACGCCGATCTGGACTTCCTTCTCCACGCCGGAGCCGTCCTCGTTCATCGGGCCTATCCGCTCGCGGATCTCCTCGAGCTGACGTGCCTCGAATACGTCCCTGTAGCCCTTGCCCAGGACGCTTCCCGCGTCCATGCCGAGGATGCGCTCGGCAGCCTCGTTAAAGGTGATAATCCTGCCGCCGCGGTCTATCGTGAGCACGCCGGTATTGACGTTTTCGAGCACGGTCTCCATGAACTGGCGCCTTTCTTCCAGGAGCTCGTTGGCATGGCTTAAGGTATCGTTCGCCTGGTTCAGACGGTGGCGGGAGAATTTCAGGTCGCGCGTCATGCGTTTGAAGGAGTCCACGAGAACGCCGATTTCGTCGCTTGCGGATACGTCGATTTTCACTTCGTAGTCGCCCTTTGATATTCTGTCCGTCGCCTCGGCGAGTTTGGTTATGGGCACGGTTATGATGCGCGAGAGATACAGGCCGAACCACAGCGCGGCGAAGAGTATGACAAGGGTTATCAGCATGAAGGAGAGCAGATAGCTTTCCTTCAAGGGGTTCTTGAACGTGCGCAGGTTCCAGTAATGCTCGTAGAAGCTCGAAACGTCCGCGAGGTTAGCGGACATCGCTGACGGCATGACGTAGCTTGCGACGACCACCCCGGCTGGCCTGCCCGAGCGGTCCCTGAATACCGCCGCACCGCTTATTACCTCGCGGGAACGCCTTATCCTGGTGGTCGAGACGGGTCTTCCCTCCTTCAGGGCCTTTTCTATGAAGTTTTCGTCAGCCCGCGCCCAGGAAAATCCGCCCCGCCCGCCCACGGCAAGAAGCTTCCTTTTGGCGGAATAGACCTCGAGCATGTCTACCCCGTATCTCGTCCGCGCCTTCATGGAAAGCGCATTATAATTGACCGGCGTTTTATTCCCGGAGATAGAGCCTGAGAGCCGAAGGGCCGATTGAACGGCGTCTCTGGCCTTCTCCTCTTTGTATGAGCGCGCTATGGATATGGAGTCCAGAACCGCGCGTTCGATGCGAGGGCCGAACCAGTCCTTTACGCTTCCGGACAAAAGGCCGCTTGCGGCTATGAAAAGCAGTCCGGCGGGCACGATGGAAAGCCCGATAAAAGCCGTTACCAGCTTGGTCTTGAAACCCGCGCCGAACGGGTTTTTTTTCTTCTCGAAGTATATCTTGGCAAGCTGGCGGCCAATCAGGAGCAGGAGGACGGCGAGCAGGATGACATTGACGTTCAACAGACCGAGCGTTATTACATTGCCGAGAAGCGGCCTGTGCTGGCGGGATTTAAGGATTATTTCCACAGCCGTCGCCGCGACGGTCAGGAGCAGGAAGCCTGCGATGACGATAAGCGTCCTCAGGCCTCTGGACGGGCCTTGACGCGGCATGGGCGGCGGGGATGAGTCTGGCATAGACTATACTCGTTAAATTAAGAAAAGTGTGTCGATAATACCACGGAGGGGTTGAAAATGCAAGAAAAGTGCGGCGCGGCAGTTACCCTGGAAGGCATCAGGCGCGTGTCTCAAGCAGCTTTATGATTTCCTTGTCCGGGGAAAAAAACCGCGCCATAGGGCATATCATTGCGGTCGGATTATGCCCCCGGAGGGCCTTTTCAAGCTCCGAAAACGTCCCCGGCTTTTCGCCAGCCTCCTGCGGATTCAGGACTATGACATCCGCCTTTTCAAGGTTCGGGAGGGCGTCAGCTTTTATCCCTGCCAGGTCCGCGTCCGTTAAAAAAAACGAAATATCCGGCTTCAGAAACCTCGCGGCGGCGTTGCCCTCGATGATTACCCCCGGCGCGCCGGACTTGTATACCATGTCGAAGGCGATGGAGAGCGCGTCGGATACGTCTCTTTCTCCGGCGCGGATAAGGATGACTTCACCCGCCCCGGCGTCTTTCAGCGCTTTTGTATCCTTGCCCTCTCGCATAATCTCGTCCATGTCGTCCGTAACGAAGACCATCAGGTCGGCATGACTCAGCTTTATCGCGGCGAAACCGGGAAGGATTTTTATCAGAAGCGTCGCCAGAAGCGTTTTTCCGACGCCGCTGTGAGAGCCGGAAACGGTGATTATGCGGAGAGTTGGCATAGAAGACGACATTTCATCAACAGGCTGATTTATTTAGAAAACCACCACCGACTTGAGGGACTCCCCGGCCTTCGCGGTAAGCCGGAAGGCATCCCCGGCACTCTCAAGCGGAAATTTATGCGTGATGACTTTATCCACCGGAATTGCCCCAAGGCTCAGCAGGCGAAGGGCCTCGCGCGTGTCGTCCGGCCCGCAGGAGTAGCTCTGTATTATATTGATTTCCTTGAAATAAAGCGCGTTAGGCTCAATATTAAGCATCTCTCCGGGCGGCGGTGGAGTAAAGAACAGGACCGTCCCTCCGGGCGCCGCGCATGATATTCCCTGCGCCATTGCAGCGGCATTTCCAGGCCCTACCACCACCCTGTCCGCCATCGGCAGGGCAACCGGAGACGGCAGACCGGTTATGTGCCTGCCGCTTACGTCTACCACCTCGTCAGCGCCGATTTCCAGAGCTTTTTCAAGACGATACGGAACCATGTCCGCCCCGGTTATGCGCCCCGCGCCCATGTGCCTTGCCAACGCAACAAAGAGCGCCCCCATGACGCCAAGCCCGAGCACCAGGATGCTATCCCCTTTTTTAAGGCCAAGGCGCCTCATGCCCTTTACGACGCAGGCCAGGGGTTCGACCAGCGTCCCTGCCAGAAAATCCATGTCCTGCGGGAGCTTAAGCGTGTCGCGCGCGAGGTTCACGGCGGGTATTTTCACGAATTCCGCCAGTCCCCCGGGCACTATGTGAGAGCGTTTCCATGTCTCGCACAGGACAAAATCGCCGCGCCTGCACGCCCGGCACTCAAGGCAGGGCGCATGGTGATGGACGAATATCCTGTCGCCCGCCTGAAAGCCCCTAACCCCTTCTCCTACCGCGACAATTTCCCCGGCAGGCTCATGCCCCAGGACGAGCGGCGCCTTCTTCTCGATATACCACGGCATAACGTCGCCGGAGCATATTCCGCAGGCCTTCATCCTGATGAGCGCCTCGCCCGGCCCTACCTCGGGAACGGGCCGCTCCTCTATGCGGATGTCGTTAAAGCTGTATAATACGGCGGTTTTCATGTATCTACCCGTTTGTCCTGAACAATACCTTCCCGCACCTGCCGGATTCCATGAGCTCGAATCCTTTCCGGAAATCCTCAAGTGGAAACTCGTGCGTTACGAGTTTCGAGATGTCGAGCCGCCTTGAAGAGAGAAGTCTGCTCAAGGTCTGCCACGTGGAAAATATCCTGCGTCCCGTGATGCCGTAGATACGCAGTTTTCTGAATATCACCGTCTCCGTGAGGGCGAGCGGAACTTCGGCCCGGAATATCCCAAGGAGCGATACGCGCCCGCCCGGCGTCACCAGGGGGAGGGAGTCGAGCAGCGCGCCTTTGCTGCCCGATACCTCGAGCAGGACGTCCACGCCATCCCCCGCCGTCGCAGTCAGGACAGGCCCCTTGAGCGGCGTTACCTTCGGATTAAGCACAATGTCCGCCCCAAGCCCGCCCGCCAGAGACAGCCGGTATTCGTTCGGGTCCGAGACTATTACCCTGGCCGCGCCGCAAGCGCGGGCAAGCGCGGCGCACATAAGACCTATCGGCCCCGCGCCGGTTATCAGTATCCTCTTTCCGGCGACGTCCTCCGCAAGCAGGGTATCGACGGCGTTCCCCAGGGGTTCCTGGAGCGTCGCTATCTGGTCGGGAATGTCCGGGTGGTTAATCCAGAGGTTTTTTTCCGGGATTGCCGCGTACTGGGCAAAGACACCGTCCCTGTCCACGCCGAGTATCTTCAACTCGCGGCATATCTCGGGCTTCCCGGTGCGGCACTGAAGACACCTGCCGCAGAAGAAATGAGACTCCGCCGAGACCCGCGTGCCGGGTCTCATGCCGCTTGTCCCCGGTCCGTTCTCGACGATCTCCCCGGCGAACTCGTGCCCGACAATTACCGGCGGCTTCATGCGGCCTGCCGCCCAGGGCGACCAGTTGTATATAAGCGAGTCCGTCCCGCAGATGGATGCGTAATTTATCTTTACAAGGACTTCTCCCGGCCCGGGCTCCGGCTCCGGCATTTCTTTCAGCAGAAGGCCCGGCTCCGGGGCCTCTTTAATCACAGCAAGCATAGTGGTTTCGTTTCCTTAAGTTAAGCTGCTCTTATCTCGGTTACGTATTCCACCTGAAGCTGCATCCAGCCGAGCTCCCCCTGGAGAAATATCTCCGTCTCCGTTACCTCTATGAGTTTTCCCCTGTAGCTTATGCCGCCCGCCATGGCAATGACTTCATGCCCTACAAGCCCGGCTAAAGAATCGCTGAACATTTACCCCCCCCTAATATACATTGCCTATGTCAAGCTTCCGCATTGCGTCGTATGCAAGCGGGGAACCGACCTTTCTGACCTCGACCCTGACCTTGGTACCAGGCCCTTCTTTTGCCGGGAGCACGACGTTATCCAGAGGCCCGTAACCTCCGAGCGGCTTCCAGCCGCCGTTGACGCTTATGAAAAACCGGTATTCGTATTGCCGGCCCATCCCGGCCACGGGCTGTGCCGTTACCTCTATGGGGGACTCAGGGTTTCCCGGCTCGAAACGCCTGGCTTTAAGCTCCACGCACCGGAGCAGACACACGGGCTCTTTCGTAAGGCGCATGGGTGTCCGGGGGTCGAAAAACTCTCCAAACGGCCTGTCAAGGGACTGCCAGCCCTCCACCCTTATTACCATGAACTGGGGCGGCGCCGGGCGGCTGCCCGACGGCAGGCCGGTCTCAGGCAGGCCGGACGGAGAACCGGCCTCGGCCTTGGTCTGAAACGCGCCCGCGATTATCATGTCTCCGCCCGGTTCAAGGGCGACGGACGAGGCGAAACCTTCCCCCCCGAAACTATAAGTCTTTGAGAACAATAGCTTTCCGTCCTTGTCATACACAAGGAGGAGCCAGTCTCCCTCCTGGTTGTCCTTGTAAGTCCTGCCGACGACATATATCCGCCCTTCGTGGTCTGCGGCAACGGCGTCGCCCCTGTTTTTATACTCCGAGCCGGTGAATTTCGACGCCCAGAGAAATCGACCCTTCGGGCTGTATTTAAGCGTAAGGGTTGTCGTCCGAGGCCGGTCGACCGGCTCGTCCTCGCTCGTCTCCCCGGTAACGATTATATCGCCGTCGTCGTCCGAGGTTATACCGTAAGACTTCACGCTGTCCGACTGCGGCTTGAAATCGTCCTGCCAGAGGGTCCTGCCGTCCGCAGGGCTGTAACGAAGCGTCATTATGCCTGACTTACCTGTCCCCTGGTCTTTGTACCAGCCGGTTACCAGGACGTCGCTGTCGGGGTCGAGGGCTATTCCCGTTGCCTGGGCAGGGGTGCGGAGATCCTCGAAATCCTCCCAGGCAATCTCCCCGTGCTTGTCGAACCGCACGGTATAGTAAAGCGGATAAGTCCCGGAGGAGTTCATGGCAAAGCCGGTTACGAATATATTTCCGTAGTTGTCCGCGACAATGCCTGATGGCCGGTTGTTGTTCATCCTGCCCGACGCATGGGTCTCCATGAGGAGATCTCCTTCGGGGGAGTATTTTATGACCCTGTAATCCGTGTAATACGAGCGGGAGTATGTGTTTCGGGGGTTGTCGAGGTTGTTGCTCGCGCCCGCGACGAATATGTTCCCGTTTTCGTCGAAGGCCACGGCCTTCCCGACGTCGTTCCAGGAGTTGTCGTAACGCCTCGTCCAGAGCAGATTGCCGCCCGGGCCATACAGGGCGGTGAGATAATCGAAATTGCCGGCGGGTTCGCTCGCAAACCCTGCGGCGGCGATAACTCCGCCAGGCCCGACGGCCACGGAATTCGCCTGGTCCCTGTCCTGCCCGGGATTCGTGGAATAGGCCGCCTGCCAAAGGACGTCTCCGGGGGCGGCCCTGGAGTATTGAGGCAAGGCGCATAGCGCGGTTAAGGTCAGCAGGACAAGAATGATTTTCATATTCCTCTTTTTTTCCAATATATCCTTAAAAAGATTCCAAGTCAACCTGTCAACCTATGGAATTTTCTTTATTTTCAGGCCGGGGTATGGTAAATATTCCGTGATGAAAATCATACTTGTCGGCCCTGCGCATCCCCTGCGCGGGGGCATTGCCCAATTCGGCGCGCTTTTGTATAATGCGCTTGAAAAACGCGGGCACGAAGTCTCTTTTCACCGCTTCATCCGCCAGTATCCGAAGTTTCTCTTTCCCGGCAAGACACAAAAAGACGAAAGCAAGTCCCCGGTGGAGGTGAAATCGATACCGCTCTTCGACCCTCTTAATCCCTTCAACTGGCCACTCGAAGGCGCGAGGATTGCAAAAGAGAAGCCGGACGTTATAATACTGAACTGGTGGATGCCGTTTTTCGGCCCTTCCTATTTCGCGGTATTGCTTGTTGCGAAACTCCTCTGCCGGGGGAAGGTCATGCTGCTCGTCCACAACGCCATACCGCACGAGAAGCGCCCCGGAGACATGCTGTTCACGAGGCTCGTATTTTCGCTTACGGATTACTTTATCGTCATGTCCGAGGCCGTAAAAGACGACCTGCTGAAAATAAAGCCGCAGGCGAAATTCATCCTGACCCCGCACCCGCTCTACGAGGTCTTCGGTCAACCCAGGGGCGTAGAGGAATCCAGGCGCGCTCTCGGGGTATCGGGGCCGGTGATACTCTTCTTCGGCTTCGTCCGGGAATACAAGGGACTTCACGTACTGCTCGACGCCATGCCGGGGATATTGAAGAAAATTCCCCTGACGCTTGTGGTTGCGGGCGAGTTCTACGAGGACAAGGAAGCCTACATGGAGCAGATAGCGCGGCTCGGAATCGGAGAGAACGTGAAGGTGCTCGACAGGTTCATACCGAACGAGGCGGTATCCGATTATTTCTCCGCGGCGGACGCGCTCGTGCTCCCGTATCTCTCCGCGACGCAGAGCGGAATAACACAGATAGCCTTCGCTTTCGACCTCCCTGTAATCGCAACGGAAGTCGGGGGGCTTCCGGAAGTCGTGGCCGACGGCGAGACGGGGTTTCTCGTGCCGCCGGACGACCCTGCGGCCCTTGCCGACGCGGTAATAAAATACTTTCAGACGGACAACTCCAAAAGATTCCGCGAGAACATCAGGCGGGAAAAGGGGCGGTTCTCCTGGGACGCCTTTGCCGAGGCCGTCGAAAAACTTGCGGATGAATAAACCACGCGTATACATAATCGTCCTGAACTACAAACGGAGAGACGACACTCTCGAATGCCTGGGCTCCCTCTTTCGCATGGACTACCCGAATTATAAAGTCCTCGTAGTGGACAACGCGTCTTCGGACGGGACGGCGGACGCCGTGCGGGAGGCGTATCCCGACGCGGAGGCGCTGGAAAACGAGACGAACCTCATGTATGCCGGGGGGAATAACGAGGGCATAAAGCTCGCGCTCGCCAGGGGGGCTGAGTGGATACTGCTCCTGAATAACGACACCGTCGTGGACAGCCGCCTTCTCCCGGAGATGCTGAAGGCCGCCGATATGCGCCCGGACGCTGGAGTAATCGGCCCTACGATTTATTATTATTCGTCAAAAGGACGCGCCCGTGAGACTATCTGGTATGCGGGCGGTATCGTGAAGCTCTGGATGGGTCTTACGGCGCACCGGGGCATCAGGGAGGAGGATACCGGGCGCTACGGCAGAATCGAAGAAACGGATTACGTAACCGGCTGCGCGATGCTCATATCCCGCGCGTGCTTTGAGAAGGTCGGGCTGCTGGACACCTCTTACGGGATGTATGCGGAGGACGTGGACTTCTCCCTCAGGGCGAGGCGGGCCGGTTTCGGGCTTGTTTTCGCGCCCGGGGGCAGGGTCTGGCATAAAATATCCATGAGCACGGGAGGGGAATTCAGCCTTCGCAAGATAAGGCTCAAGATAAAGTCGAACCTGCGGCTTTTCGCGCGATTCGCAAAACCCTGGCACTGGCTCACGATGCCTTTTTTCGTGACCGCGCGGGGGGCGACGTTTTTCACCAGAAAACTTCTCATCCCGGGCAAACGTCCCTGAAATTCCCGCTTGACCCGTAAGCCCGCATATGTTTTAATAAAAGACTGCGAAAATCTTGGAGTTTGATGGAGTTATGGACGATTTCATCTACCGGGGGCCGGGGGCACAGGGAGGCGGGTCCGCCAATCGAACGGGCGGCGAGGAACTTTTCTGCGAAGGGGTTCCTCTTTCCAAAATCGCACGCGAGGTCGGCACGCCGGTCTATATTTACAGCTATCATACCCTCACGCGGCACTTCAGGGTCTTCGACGAGGCCTTCGACGGCATCCCGCATGTCATATGCTTCGCCATGAAGGCGAACTCGAACCTCGCGGTGGTGAGGTCGTTTGCGGCCCTGGGCGGCGGGGCGGACGTCGTCTCCGGGGGCGAGCTTTTCCGCGCGCTTAGGGCCGGGGTTATGCCTTCGAGGATTGTCTACGCCGGGGTCGGCAAGACGGAAAGGGAGATAGAGGCGGCGCTCAAGGCCGGGATACTCATGTTCAACATAGAATCCCAGGAAGAGCTTCTTGCCATAGACAAAGTCGCGGGCAGGCTCGGCGTCAGGGCGCCGATAGCGCTCAGGGTAAATCCCGACGTTGACGCCAAGACGCACCCGTATATCTCCACGGGCTTGAAGAAAAACAAGTTCGGCGTCTCCATAGAACAGGCTATGGACGAGTACGAGCGGGCGGAGGGGCTTCCGAACGTGGAAGTCGTGGGGATACATCAGCACATAGGCTCCCAGCTTACGGAAATCTCGCCTTTCGTGGACTCGCTCAAGAAAACCGCGGAACTGGTCGGCAGGCTTAAATCAAGGGGTTTCGGCATAAAATACATAGACGTGGGAGGCGGCCTCGGTATACGTTATTTAAATGAAAAGCCGCCCCTGCCCTCCGAGCTTGCGCGCGCAATCCGCCCCGTGCTCGAAGACCTGGGCTGCACCCTCGTATTCGAGCCGGGCAGGGTATTGGTGGGAAACGCCGGATGCCTCGTTACGAAGGTGCTGTATCGGAAGTCCACACAGGAGAAGAATTTTGTAATCGTGGACGCCGGGATGAACGACCTCGTGCGCCCGACCCTCTACCAGGCATACCACGAGATAAAGCAGGTGATAACCACGGACGCCCCGGAATTTTCGGCGGATGTCGTCGGCCCGATATGCGAGACGGGGGATTTTCTGGCCAAAGACAGGGCGTTGCGCGTGCCGCAGCCGGGAGAATTCCTCGCGGTTATGAGCGCCGGGGCGTACGGTTTTACGATGTCTTCGAACTACAACTCGCGTCCCAGGGTCGCCGAGGTGATGGTGGACGGGGACAGATATTATATAATCAGGAGACGGGAGGACTACGAAGACCTTGTAAGCGGAGAGGAAATCCCGGAATTTCTGGGAGAAAAGGCGGCTCATGATGCATAAAGAGCACGAAAAAAAACACGAAAGCGACGAAAGGCGCGGTGAGCACGAAGACCTCTGGGGCGAGCGGGACAGGACGCTTCCCAGGGAGGAATGGGACTGCGCGTCCGAGGGGGCGGAAGACCCGGAGGAGCTTTTCAAGGCGGGGCTTTACCTGCTGAAGAGAGACAGGCTCCAGGAAGCCCTTGCCGCATTCAAGAAGGCGCTTTACATACGCGACAGGGAACCCAGGTACATGTCCTACGCCGGCCTTGCCCTTGCCCTCAACGGCAAAACGAAAGAGGCCGTGCTGCTCTGCGAGAAGGCCTTGCAGAAGGAATCCTTCCGGCAGGAGTTTTTCTTGAACATGGGCAGGGTATATCTGATATCCGGGAACCGCCGGAAGGCGCTCATGACGTTCAGGAAAGGAATGGCGCTCGACAGGGAAAACCGCCAGATCAGGGGCGAGCTTGAGAGGATGGGCATAAGGAAGCCGCCCGTCTTCCGGTTCCTCGACAGGAACCACCCGGTAAACAAATGGTCCGGCAAGATGCTCCACCGCCTGAGGTTAAGATAGATGCGCATTCAGTTCTACAAGATGCACGCTTCCGGCAACGACTTTATAATAATCGACAATCGCGAGGGCAAGGTATCCGGAGATGTCCCGGAGATGGCGCGCAGGCTTTGCAGGCCGCACTTCTCTGTCGGTGCGGACGGCCTGATACTCATAGAGAAATCAACCGTGGCGGATTTCAAATGGCGTTTCTTCAATTCCGACGGAAGCGAAGTGGAGATGTGCGGCAACGGCTCGCGGTGCGCGGCCATGTTTGCCTACGCGAGGTGCATCGGGGGCAGGGAACTCTGCTTCGAGACACAGGCTGGAATAATCCGGGCGGAGATCAAGGACGGCTCCGTGAAGGTGCAGTTGACACAGCCCACCGATTACTGCCCGGAGATGGCCGTAGACATAGGCGGCAAAGAATATAAGGCGGCCTTTATCAATACCGGGGTGCCGCACGTCGTTTATTTCGTGGAAGACATAGAATCAGTGGACGTGTCCGGAATTGGCGCCGCGACACGGTATCACGAGATATTCAAGCCTGCCGGCACGAATGCGAACTTCGCTCAGGTTTCCGGTGATGGCGATATACTTTTAAGAACGTACGAGCGCGGCGTCGAGGCCGAAACAATGGCCTGCGGAACGGGCGCGACTGCCGCGGCCCTTGTCGCCGGGGCCGCGGGCCTGGTGAAATCACCTGTGCGCGTAAAGACGCGCGGTGGAGCCGAGCTCATCGTACATTTCGATTGGGACGGCAATAGGTTCGGAGACGTATTCCTTGAAGGCGACGCGGTTTTCGTGTATCAGGGGGTAATGGAAGAGGGAGCGTTGCTGTAATCCATCACATGTCATTCTGAGCAACGCGAAGAATCTGCTTTTAGGAGGTTTAGAAAATGTTCAAAGGTTCCATAGTCGCCATAGTCACGCCGTTCAAGAACGGGAAGGTCGATGAAAAGGCGCTTGGCGAGCTGATAGAGTGGCATATCGCTTCCGGGACGGACGGCATAGTCCCGTGCGGCACGACTGGCGAATCCGCGACGCTCGGCTATGAAGAGCACGAGCAGGTCATCGAATACACGGTAAAAAAGGCCGCCGGGCGCGTGCCGGTAATAGCCGGAACCGGATCCAACTCCACGGAAGAGACGATAATGCTCACCGCGCACGCAAAGAAATCAGGCGCGGACGGCGCTCTGCTCATAACGCCGTATTACAACAAGCCTACGCAGGAGGGGTTGTATCGGCACTTCAAGGCCGTTGCGGACGCGGTGGACATACCCATCGTTCTCTACAACGTCCCCGGGCGGACTTCCGTCAACATGCTCCCGGCGACTGTCGCGCGCTGCGCCCGCGTAAATAACATCGTCGCCATAAAGGAGGCCACGGCCAACCTCCAGCAGATATCCGAGATTATCGAGCTCTGCGGCGAGGGCTTCACGGTGCTCTCCGGGGACGACTTCACCGTGCTTCCGACGCTGGCAATAGGCGGCAGGGGCGTAATCTCCGTAACGGCGAACGTCGCGCCTGCCGACATGGCGGGGCTTATCGACTCGTTCTTCGCGGGCGACATGGAGGCCGCAAGGAAAATGCACTACAGGCTCCAGCCGCTAAATCAGGCCATGTTCTTCGAGACGAACCCGATACCTGTCAAGACCGCGCTGGGATTTATGGGTAAGTGTTCCCCGGAGCTTCGGCTTCCGCTCTGTCCGATGAGCGACATGAACAACGAGAAGCTCACGAACGTAATGAAAAAATACGGGCTGATATAAGGTGCCAAAAATGATCAACTGCATCGTTACCGGAGCCGCGGGCAGGATGGGGCGGCGGATACTTGAATTGCTGATAGAAAACCCGAATACCGACGTATCCTGCGCCACGGAGAGGGCGGGCCACGAGCTTGTCGGGATGGACGTGGGCGACTACCTGGGTCTTGGAAAGAAGGGCGGAACAATCTCCGACGACCTCGCAGAAGTCATATCCAAAGGGGATGTCGTAATCGACTTCACGTTCCCGGATGTGACGCTTGAGAACGCAAAGGTCGCAGAGGCTTCGGGCAAGGCCATGGTCATAGGCTCGACGGGATTCAACGCCCGGCAGCTTGAGCAGATGGCAGAGTTTTCAAGGCGTATTCCCATAGTCCTTGCGCCGAACATGAGCGTGGGGGTGAACCTGCTTCTGAAGGTATTGAAAGACATGACCTCCGTGCTGGACGAGGAATACGACATCGACATCGTGGAGACGCACCACAGGCACAAGAAGGACGCGCCTTCCGGGACGGCGCTGAAGATGGCACAGGTAATCGCCGACGGACGCGGCAGAAAACTCGAAGACGTCGCGGTATATGCGCGGCACGGCAATATCGGCGAGAGAAAAAAGGGCGAGATAGGCGTCCAGGCCCTGAGAATCGGCGACGTCGTCGGAGACCATACCGTGATTTTCGGGACGCAGGGTGAGAGGATCGAGATTACGCACAAGGCGTCGTCAAGGGACGTGTTCGCCCGTGGAGCGGTGCGCGCGGCGCTTTGGGTCGCGGATAAAAACCCCGGCCTTTACGACATGCAGGACGTGCTGGGGATAAAATAAAGCCCTCTCCCAGTGGCGGGCGAGGGGAGAAAGATAATGTCATTCCCGCGAAAGCTGGAATCCGGGAATTTGCTTTTCGCCTGTCATTGCGAGGAGCTGAAAGCGACGCGGCAATCTCGGCCTTTAAAAATCTGAGATTGCTTCGCTCGCGCTCGCAATGACAACCGCAACCCAGGATTCCCGACAGAGGCGTTCGGGAAAGACGGAATAATGTAATTGCCCGATTTATCGGGCGCCTTGGATTAGACTAATGAAAATCATCCGCTATCTTAAAAACCACCTGGTCTCCCACGGCATCCTGGACGGAGAGCATGTCCTGCCGATTGCGGATTTCAGGCATCTGAAAGGCAGGGGAGCCCCGCTCCCGCTTTCGGAGGTGAAGCTCCTCGCGCCGAGTGCGCCGACGAAGATCGTCTGCGCAGGCCTGAACTATAAAGACCACGCAGAGGAGATGGGATTCGCCATTCCCGAGGAGCCGGTGATATTCCTGAAGCCGCCCTCCGCCATATTGGAGCCGGGCGGGATAATCCCGTACCCGATGATGACGAGCCGCCTGGAATACGAAGCCGAACTTGCGGTGGTTATCGGCAGGACCGCTAAGGGCGTGCGCGAGGAGACGGCTCTGGACTACGTCCTCGGATACACCTGCATAAACGACGTTACAGCGCGCGACCTTCAGAAAAAAGACGGGCAGTGGACGCGGGCGAAGTCGTTCGACGGTTTCGCGCCGTTCGGTCCCTGGATAGAGACGGAAACCGAGCCGCACGACCTGCTTGTCGAGGCGTACCTGAACGGGGAGAGGAAACAGTCCTCTTCCACCGCGAACATGATATTCCCCGTCGCGCATCTCGTCTCGTTCATCTCGCAGGTCATGACGCTGAACGCGGGCGATGTCATCGCCACGGGGACGCCGCCCGGCATCGGCAGGATGGAGCGGGGCGACAAAATAGAGGTGAGGATTTCGGGAATAGGCTCGTTGATAAACACCATAGAGAGTTAAAGAGAGGGCATATTGTCAGACGGCTACATTCAGAAGCTTTTTTCCGAGAGGATCGGCGGGAGCAGGTTCGGAAAAGAGACGAAGATATACAAGTTCGAGAAAATAAAGAGGGCGAAGCGCGCGGCGCTTGCGGCCAATCCGGGGGCGGAGATAATCGACCTCGGCGTTGGCGAGCCGGACGAGATGGCGGCCAGGAGCGTCGTGAAGACGCTTTCGGTCGAGGCCGCAAAGCCTGAGAACAGGGGCTACGCGGACAACGGCATACAGGAATACAAGGACGCGGCGGCGCAGTATCTGGGGAAGGTTTACGGCGTAAAGGGAATAGACCCGCAGACGGAGATACTCCATTCCATCGGCTCCAAGCCCGCGCTCGCGATGCTCCCGTATGCGTTCATAAATCCCGGAGATATAGCGCTCGTCACCGTGCCCGGTTATCCCATCCTCGCCACGCACACGAAGTATGCCGGGGGCGAGGTTTATCACCTCCCGCTCGAGGAGAAAAACAACTTCCTGCCCCGGCTGGACAACATCCCGGCAAGCATAAGGAAGCGCGCGAAGCTTCTCTATATAAATTACCCGAACAACCCTACCGGGGCCGTGGCGACGAGGAAATTTTTCGCGGAGGTCGTGGATTTCGCGCGCGCAAATAAAATCGTCGTCGTGCAGGATGCTGCATACGCGGCGCTCGTCTACAAGGGTAAGCCGCTTTCGTTTCTGTCCGTCCCGGGAGCGAAGGAAGTCGGCGTCGAGATACACTCGATGTCCAAGGCGTTCAACATGACCGGTTGGAGGCTTGCGTTCGTCGCGGGGAACGAGAAGGTCGTTTCGGCCTTCGGACACATAAAAGACAATTACGACTCCGGCCAGTTCAAGGCTATCCAGAAGGCCGGCTGCGTCGCGCTTTCACAGCCGGAGATAACCGAAGAGACGGCGGAGAAATACAGGAGAAGGCTCGCGGCGCTTGTCGGTATTCTCAAGTCTGCGGGCTTTAGAGCCAAGATGCCCGGCGGCTCGTTTTATCTCTACGCGAAGGCGCCGAAAGGCATAAAGGGCGGGCGAAGCTTTGAGAGCGCGGAGGACTTCTCCGAATACCTGATAAAGGAGAAACTCATATCCACCGTGCCCTGGGACGACGCGGGCGCGTATATCCGCCTCTCCGCGACGTTCGAGGCGAAAAACAGAAAAGACGAAGAGCGCGTTCTGGAGGAGATCAAGAGACGGCTGTCGGGAATGGAGCTTATATTTTGAACAGATTCGACGGAAGAAAATTCGACGAGATGCGGAAGGTTAAAATCACCCGGAATTATCTGAAGGGCGCGCCGGGTTCCGTATTGATAGAGGTCGGGGATACGAAGGTAATCTGCGCGGCGACGCTTGAGGACTCTGTGCCGCCGTTTCTCCGGAACAAGGGCACGGGCTGGCTCACGGCGGAGTACGGGATGCTCCCGCGCTCCTCGCCGCAGAGGATAAGGCGCGAGTCCGCCTCCGGAAAAATCGGCGGCAGG
>JAKAHE010000152.1 GCA_021815285.1 Nitrospirota bacterium | reverse complement strand
CCTGTTCCTCCTGAGCGGCCCGGCAGACCTGGAACATATAGGTTTTTTTGAATTTCCGGGTTCCGGCGCGGCAATGGTTGAGTGGCCGGAGCGCGCTGGGGACGAGCTTCCAGCCGAGCGGCTTGATATATTTTTCGAGCATATGGGCGGGGACAGAAGGAAAATTACCGTAACCGCCACTGGCCCGGAATATGAGAGGTTTCTGGAGGCGATATGCCCGCCCCGGTGATTAAAAAAATCGGGATAATCTGCAAACACGACAATGTCCCGGCCTGGGAGCTCGCAGGCAGGCTCAAGACCTGGCTGGATGGGCGGTCAATCGAGACGGTCTGCGACCAGGGAACCGCCGCGCACCTGGGGATTCCGGGCGTCCGGAAAGAGGATGTTTCGGAGCATTCCGACGCGGTGGTCGTATTTGGTGGCGACGGCACGCTCCTGTCCGTGGCGCGTCTCGTAGCCGAGAGGGGGACGCCCATAATCGGCGTAAACCTCGGAACGCTGGGATTCCTGACTACCGTCCCAGTGGAACAGGTCTACGCGACGATGGATACCGTCATTACCGGGCAGTATAACGTCCAGGAGCGCATAATGCTCCTGGTCTCCATAAAACGCGGCGGAAAGGTAATCTCATCGCACCACGTCTTGAACGACATGGTGATAAACAAGGGCGCGCTCGCAAGGATAATAGACCTCGACACGTTCATAGACGGTAAATTTCTTACCACATTCCGTGCCGACGGGCTTATCGTCTGCACGCCTACCGGCTCCACGGGGTACTCCTTGAGCGCGAACGGCCCGATAGTGCATCCGTCGCTGAACTGCCTGGGAATTACGCCAATCTGTCCGCACACGCTCACGAACCGGCCACTGATACTTCCGGACACGGTGGTGTTCGAGGCCATGATCCGCTCTGAGACCGAGGACGTATACCTTACTCTCGACGGCCAGGTGGGTTTCCTTCTGAAGCAGGAGGACGTCGTGGAGGCGAAGGTCGCCTCACACAAGATATATATGGTGATGAGTCCGCAGGAGGACTACTACCACATGCTCCGGACGAAGCTGAAATGGGGCGAGAGATGAGAGACAGGCGAATTGCCGGTTCCGCTTTCATTGCCGGGTATGCCGAATACCTGCGCGACGCCGGCGTCCAGGAAGTCTGGGGGCCTGAAAGCTTCGCATGGGCGGAGTATGACTCAAAAGGGGTTAGTGCAGGGGCGCAATTAATTACGCCCGAATCATACCCCGGCCTGAGCGAGGTTCATACCCTCGATGCTCTCAGGGATTTCATCGGGGACTGCAAGCGCTGCAAGCTCTGCAATGGCAGAACGAATATAGTCTTCGGGGTGGGAAACCCTGAGGCGAAACTTGTATTCGTGGGCGAGGGGCCGGGACGCGACGAAGACATAAAAGGCGAGCCCTTCGTCGGGCGAGCAGGGCAGCTCCTGACTGACATAATCGAAAAGGGCATGAAGCTCAAAAGAAGCGACGTATATATCGCAAACGTCGTAAAATGCCGCCCGCCTGAAAACAGGAACCCGGAAGAGGACGAGATAGCGGCCTGCGAACCGTTCCTCAAAAAACAGCTCGATATTATAAAGCCTGAGCTTATATGCGCCCTGGGGAAATTTGCCGCGCAGACGCTGCTCAAGACGAAGGATCCGATAAGCTCTCTTCGCGGCAACTGGCGCGAATACGAAGGCATAAAGCTGATTCCCACTTTTCATCCCGCCTATCTCCTCAGGAATCCGGGCGACAAGAAGCTCGTATGGGCGGACGTGCAGAAACTCATGGCGGAGTATAACAAGACAATATGAAGCGACTCTGGGCGCCCTGGAGGCTCGAATATATTCTCGGCGAGAAGCCGGACTGCTGCATCTTCTGCTCCATGCCAGCCGAGGAGAAGGACCGCGATAACTACATCCTCTACCGGGGCCGCGAGAACTTCGTCATTATGAACCGCTACCCTTACAACAACGGCCACCTTATGGTAATCCCGTATCAGCATGCGGACACCCTGGAAGACCTCTCTGACAGCATCCTTGCCGAGGCGATGATCTTAACTCGCGCCTGTTGCATGATAATCAAGGAGGCCATGCACGCCCAGGGCTTCAACGTCGGCCTGAATGTCGGCGAGGCCGCCGGCGCGGGGATAAAAGAGCACCTGCACTTCCACATCGTCCCGCGCTGGGCCGGGGACACGAACTTCATGTCCGTGATAGAAGACACCCGCGTCATGCCCCAGCACCTGACGGAGTCGTATGAACAATTGTTGCCGGGATTTGAGAGATTGAAAAAAATCTAAGTATAAGGGAAAAGAATACGTGGACGCCGAGAAAAGCAGAGCATTTGCCCTTGAGACATCGTATTATCTTTTTCTACAGCGGCGTATGTACGAGATTTTCACCTACGTCTCGTGCAACAAAAACAATTTTAAAACATATTCAATACAAAATGAGAGCCTGCTTCTCGATGTTTGTTCATTTTTTGATTCTCTTAAACAAAATTTGAGTAACGAAAGGAGTAAAAATTATGAGGAACTTTTCAATGAATTAAATTTGTCTACAAAGGAAGTTAAAATCAATTCTTATGAAGGTAATTTTCAAGATGGTTATACACTGACGCCTTTTAAAAACTGGGTGGGTAAACAACCTGCGCCGTGGTGGGATGCCTTTACTTCATTAAAACATGATCGTTTGTCTAATTTTAAAAAAGCTACACTTGGAAACGTGATTAATGCCTTAGCGGCTTGTTTTATATTGCTCTTGGAGCGGCACGAAGAACAATGTAAGAAAAGGCAAATTCCCGAAATGGAGAAATTATTTCTTCCTAAATATTGGATTTTGAATGATGGAGGTTATATACCGGTAATGACTACTTACAAATAATGGAGGGGAAAGATAATGAAGAAAATTATCTTGCTTTTCCTTGTATTAATCCTAACTGGTTGTGCAGCACTTAACCCGAATTATATAACACAATCGTGGATAGGGGCCAATGAATCGGATCTGATTGCCAAATGGGGAATACCAGACCGGATTATGAACGTTGAGGATGGAAATAAAATTCTCGTGTATCATCGAACTGAATACAAATGGACTAATCCCGGGCATGTAGATACATTAGGAGGCGGAATGAATACTGATTATTATACTGTCAATGAAACAACCACATATACGCCTCCCGAAAAGCATGGGTATGGAAAGAATTATTTATATTGGATAAATAAAGACGGAACGATATATAAAGCGAGTTGGCAACCGTGGTCATATTGAGGTATAGCTGTAAAATTTGCAGAAAAGTTATCGGAGGTCTTTCTTGTCGCTCGACACGCCGCTGATGCGGCAGTACATGGAGATAAAAAAAAAGCATCAGGGCGAGATACTCTTCTTCCGCATGGGCGACTTCTACGAGATGTTCGGGGAAGACGCAATCAAAGCCTCGAAAGTCCTGGAAATCGCCCTCACCACGCGCAATAAAAATTCGGACGAGCCTGTTCCATTGTGCGGCGTGCCCTATCATGCCGCCGACGCATACATCGCAAAGCTAATCAAGCGCGGGTTAAAGGTCGCCGTATGCGAGCAGGTGGAAGACCCGAAAACGGCGAAGGGCATTGTGAAACGCGAGGTCATCCGCGTAATCACGCCCGGCACGCTCCTCGAGGACAATCTCTTAACGCCATCCGAGAACAATTTCCTGCTCTCCGTTGCCAACTACAAAAAGAAAACCGGTCTCGCGTTCATAGATATTTCCACCGGCGAGTTCTATCTCGCGGAGTTTTCCGAAGGTGATCAGGAAAAGCTCATTGGCGAGATTGAGCGCATAGCGCCTTCCGAAATACTCCTGCCAAAGGGCGCGGCGGAAAATGGGCCGCTGGCCGAAATCTACAGGAGATACCGGGAGCGCATCGACCTCTCCGACGACTGGCGGTTCGACCCTGGCGACGGCGAGAGTAAACTCCTCGAACATTTCGGAGTAAGCTCTCTGGACGGTTTCGGCGTGGCCGGGATGAGCGCTGCGCTGGCGGCGGCATCCGCCGCGTTCATATTTCTTTCCGAGACTCAAGGGAAGGCGCTTGCAAACATCAGGAAAATCCGGGCGCACAATCCTGCATCTTATATGATACTCGACGAAGTTGCGCTGAAGAACCTCGAAGTCATAGAAAGCCCGTCCGGAAGGGAGGGCACGCTTCTTCATTGCCTGGGCAGGACGGTTACGTCCATGGGCGGCAGGCGGCTTTCTTCCTGGCTCGTCAGGCCGCTCATGGACTTGCATTCCATAACGCTGAGGCATGAAGCCGTCGCCGAGCTTGCGTATAATTTCTCCATGCGCGATGTCCTGCGGGATTCGCTTAAGGAGATTTCCGACCTTGAGCGCCTGATGGGCAGGATATGCTCCGGGGTTGCCGGGCCGCGCGACCTGGCGAATCTCAGGAATTCGCTCCAGGCCCTGCCGAAGGCGCGCGCGGCTATAGCGGAATCCGGCGCGCTGAGACTCAGCGAATTGAAATCGATTTTTTCCGATAATCGCGAGCTTCTGGAACTTCTGGAGCGCGCGCTTTCGGATGATGTCCCGCCGACTCTCAAGGACGGCGGTGTGATAAGGGTGGGGTACAATTCAGAGCTTGACAAGCTCAGGAGATATTTCTCTGAAGGCAGGGGAATAATCGCTAGCATCGAGGCCGACGAGCGCGCAAAGACCGGAATTGAGACGCTCAAGGTCCGGTATAACAAGGTTTTCGGCTATTACATAGAAATCACACGCGCGCGCCTGGCAAAGGTCCCGGACTACTTCATCCGCAAGCAGACGCTGGTAAATGCGGAAAGATACATTACTCCGGAGCTTAAGGAATACGAGGAAAAAGTCCTAGGCGCCGGTGAACGGATACTGGAGCTCGAGGGCAGGCTTTTCGCGGAACTACGCGAACAGGTCTCGCTTTATGCCGCGTCGGTGCAGGCGACGGCTGAAGTAATCGCCGAGTTCGACGCCCTCGCGTCGCTCGCGGAGGCGGCTGTCGCTAACGGGTATGTTCGCCCGGAAATGGACGACGGAGAGACAATCGAGATACGGGACGGGCGTCATCCCGTCGTGGAGGATATGGTCGGGCGCGAGAAGTTCGTGCCGAACGATTGCAGATCGGAA
>JAKAHE010000151.1 GCA_021815285.1 Nitrospirota bacterium | reverse complement strand
TCCTCGGCGCGCCGGGCGAGACGGCTGAGACCGTGGCCGAGAGCCTTTCCCTTATGGACAGCTTGAAACCGAACGCGGTCATAGCCATGCTCGGCATAAGGGTATTCCCCGGCACGGAACTTGCCAGGCGCGCTAAGGCGGAAGGAATCATAAAGGATGAAGGGCCGGGTCTCAAGCCCATGTTCTATTTTTCACCGACGCTCGACATGGACGCCGTGTCCCAGCGCCTTGCCCGCTACGGGCGCGAACACACGAACTTCATCATGCCGGGCATACACCTTCGCATGACGGACAAGATAAGGACGAGACTAAGATCTTACGGCTTCACCGGCCCACTGTGGGAATACCTGAGGGGATAGATGGGCAGGACCGTTTTTCTATTCCCCGGGCAGGGTTCGCAGTATGCAGGCATGGGCAGGGAGCTGTGCGACAGTTTTCCGGAAGCGCGGAGGCTTTACGAAACGGCCTCGGAGATTTCTAATTTCGATATAAAAAAGCTCTCATTCGATGGGCCTCAGAGCGAACTGGACAGTGACATTCCCGCCCAGCTATGTGTATTCGTCTGCAACGAGGCCTGGAGGCTTAAGCTCATCAAAGACGGGATGGCGCCCGACGCCGTTACCGGCTACAGCCTCGGGTTTTACTCCGCGATCGTGGCATCCGGCTCGGTATCTTTTGAGGAAGGCGTCAGGCTCGTAATCTCGGCGGGTAATCACGCCATAACTCAGGGCAATAGAACTCCAGGCACGATGGCTGCGGTAATCGGCCTTTCCTTGCCGGAAGTTGAAGACATCTGCAAAGAGACCAAAGACGTCTGGGTATCGAACGTAAACGCGGCGCGGCAGATACTTGTTTCCGGTCTGAGGGGCCAGGTGGACGAGGCAGTCCGGCTATCGCTTTCGCGCGGCGCGCTCCACGCATATGTCCTTCCGATGGGCGCGGCGTATCACTCCCCGCTTATGGAAGAGGCGTCTTCTTTATTCCGTGCAGACGTTGGGGAAATCGATTTCCGCCAGCCGGTAGTCCCGCTTCTCTCCTACATAGACGCCAGGTTTATAGAAAGCCAGGCGGATATAATTGACGTCCTTAACAGGCACCTGCACTCGATGGTCCCGTGGAAGGACGCCATACTGAAGCTGATAGACGCGGGATTTGATAATTTCATCGAGGCCGGGCCGGGAGGCGCTCTGACAAGGATGGTGAGGTGGATTGATAGAAACGTCAAAGCAGTTTCTGCTCAGGACATCGTACCGGTGAGGGTTTGATAATGGGTATATTAAACGGCACGACAGCCGTCGTTACCGGCGGAACGAAGGGCATAGGGCGCGCTGTCTCGCTTGCATTCATGCGCGAGGGAGCCTCAGTGGCCGCCGTATATAACAGCGATGACGCCTCCGCAGAGGCATTTGTTTCCGAAGCGTCGGAGCTTGGCAGGGTCATCGTCGTAAAAGCGGACGTGTCGGACTTCTCCCAGGCAAACCAGGCGTTTGAGCAGGTAAAGATCGGGCTTGGCGCGCCGCTTGTCCTCGTGAACTGCGCCGGAGTTATAAAGGACGGGTTCCTTATGCTCATGCGCGAGGAGGACTGGGACAGGGTAATCGCCGTGAACCTTAAGGGGACATTTAACTGCTGCAAGGCCGCATGTCGTGGCATGATAGGGGCCAGGAAGGGCAGGATAATAAACATGGCCTCACCATCCGCCATAACGGGCAGGGCAGGCCAGACGAACTACTCCGCCTCCAAGGGAGGTGTAATTTCCATGACGAAGTCCCTTGCCAGGGAACTCGCCCCATTCGGCGTAACCGTCAACGCAATCGCGCCCGGAGTGATAAATACGGAGATGACCGATACCCTGCCGGAGAAAATCAAAACGGAACTTCTTTCCCATATCCCGATGTCGAAGTTCGGCTCCCCTGGGGACATAGCTGAAGCGGCGCTCTTCCTCGCCTCTGACGACGCGGCCTACATAACCGGCCAGGTAATCCCGGTGGACGGCGGCATAACGATATAAAGCCGCGCCGTTATTTCACCTGTCATTCTGAGGCATGGGCCTGAGCGTTATGATTTGCTATGCTGCCGGGATGATGATGGTCTGGCCTTTTCTGATGGAATGGCGGCCATGCATGGAATTGACGCGGGAAAGCTTTTTGCGGCTGACGCCGAACTTCCTTGCGATGCTCCAGAGGGTGTCCCCGCTCCTGACCCGGTATCTTCTTGAGCGTGCGACTCTCCTGTGTCTTGAATGCCTTCCGTGGGATGCGAGTTTTTCATGTCTTGAGCGCCTTACGTGAGCGGTTCTTTCTCGCCTGGAATGTGAAGCGACCTTCTCTATAGTCGATAGTTTCAGCCTCTGACCGGGTTTTATTATCCTGCGCCTGCCGAGGTGGTTAAGCCGCGCGAGTTTGGCTACCGTAGTGTGGCGCCTCCTCGCTATGGAGGCCAGGGTGTCGCCTTTTCTTACTCGGTAGACAACCGACCTGGATACGGTGTGGCGGGAACGGCTTGCCGACCGGTGTGGCGTGTAGTGATGAGGCTCTTCCGACCGTGGCGCTGAGGCGGCGGAAACCGTAACCGCCTGCTGGTTTGTCGACGAAGCGGTCTCGTCCGCATCGGCGGCGGTAGGCGACGGAAGCAGCGAGCCGAGCCTGAGGTCAGGCTTGGCGGGGCATTCAGGCTGTTGAACCGCGGGAGCGGTTTCCAGCTTATCCAATGCCGTCCGAGACTTTGCATCCGTCTCAGAATTGGCAGCAGTTTCGGCAGATGACGATCCGTCAGATGCGGCTATATCGGCAATTTCCAGGTGCGACGGTATATCTGCCGCAATGACGGTCTTCTCATGCGGGACTATAAGCCTCCTGCCTCTCCCGACCCACGAGTATGTTTTCAGGTGGTTCGCCCGCGCGAGCTTTATTGCCGGGACGCCGAGCCTTCCGGCTAATGCCTTCAGGGTAGTGCGCCGGCGGACGATATAGCGACTGTTTACTATGCGTGTCCTCGGCGCGGCATAACGCTCAGATTTTGGCAGGGAATTATATGCGGCGAGGAACTCCGCCTTCTTGCCTTTCGGTATTCGGAGGGTATAGCTCTGGCCCGGCGGAGTGCAGCCTCTTATGAGCTCCGGGTTAAGTTCTTTTATCTTATCGAGCGAGACGCCGCAGCACAGCGCGACCGTGCGCAGATCCGTGCAGTGGTTAAGCTGCACCTCGTCGAATACAAACGGCTTGTCGTAACTTAAGTCCTTGAAGCCGAAGTTGTCCGGGTTCTCGGCGATCATCCTGGCCGCAATGAACTTGGGGACGTAGTCCTTGGTCTCGGAAGGCATGTAGCGGGTCTTCCGGAGCTGCCAGAAATCCTGGATGCCGCCGGTGCGGTTTATTGCCCGCTCGACCATTCCCGCGCCTGCGTTATAGGATGCCATTGCCAAAGGCCAGGAGCCGAACGTCCCGTAAAGGTCCTTAAGGTATGCCGCCGCCGCCTGCGTGGATTTTATCGGGTCTCTCCGCTCGTCAACCCAGCTGTCCACCCTCAAGCCGTATCTGACTGCGGTGCCCTTTATGAACTGCCAGGGGCCGCAGGCCTTTGCCCATGAGTATGCCCTGGGGTTAAAACCGCTTTCTATAAGCGCTAAGAATACCAGGTCCTCCGGCATGTAGTTCTCGCGAAGGATGCCCTTCATAAGCCCCATATACCTGCCGGAACGGGCGAGCCACTGCTGGAAATGCTTTTTTACGGTTACAGAAAAATACTTTATGTTCCGCGCTATCGGCGCCAGCAGGCCTGAAGGAGGAATGCTTGCCCCGGCTGCGGAGTCAAGGCCGCCGCCTGCAAGAACCGGTTGGCCGGCTGCGGGCATGTCCGCCGCCTGCGCGCCTGCCATCTGATCCGCGGAGGAATTCTGTCCCTCTGGCGATACTACGGTCGCCGTATTGTCTTTTATAAAGCTGGGAAAGACAGCCGCGCCTGCGTTGTCGCTGTTCAGGCTTTCGGCGGAAGCCGCCGACGTATCCGCGGCAGGCTGTTGGTTCCCGGCGGCTTTGGCAGATGGCGCTGGGCTGGCATCGGATGAAGATGCCGCAGGGGCCGGTTTTGCCGACGTTGCGGGAGCCGCGGCAACTGCCGGTTGGGAAGGTGCGGATTCTTGTTTTGCCGCCGTGGGAGTTAAAACCGAAGCCGCATCCGAGACCGGTGCAGCAGCAGGCGGCGCTGTTGCGACAGGCGAACCCGGCGCGGGCGCGCTATCGACGTTGTCCTGCGGGGTAGCCTTGGCAAGATGTTTCACATCCGAGGGCTGTTCGATTGGCTGCAGAGGCTCCGCGTCCGCGGTCTTTCCGGGCGCGACGGTTATAAACCGTGCATCGGCTGTCAGCTCGCCCGCAGGCATGTGAGCGGGCACAGAGGCGGATTCAACCCCAGGCAACGCGACCTGGGAAAATGTGTCGGCAAATGTTTTTACCGGGAAGAAAATAATTGCGGGGAGAAGCAAAGCCAGAAATCTCGCCCTTATGGACATGTGCCCCTCCTTTCTCGCTTTGACTTCCTTTAAATGAGAGATTTCGGCATGGCAACAATATAAAATATGGGATGAGATAAGTCAAGACCAAACGTGTTAAAAATATTTAATACGTTGGAAAATGAAGCAGTTAGACCATTGACAGCGTGAATTTAAAAGGATAAATTACATATCCATGAATTCCAGGGGATACATAAGCGAGATATTCGGGTCTTTCCAGGGGGAAGGGCCATTTGTCGGCGAAAGACATATTTTCGTCCGCTTGGCCGGGTGCAGCCTGGGGTGCAATTACTGCGATACCGCGTATTCCATGGCGGAAGCCGGCCCTGCGCGCATAGAGGAAGGCGCTGACAAGGGGTTCATATGCCTTGAAAACCCGCTCCCTGTCCGGACGGTCATTAAGGCGGTATTGTCCCAGGAGGTCTTTCCAGGATTAAACTCTAAACTGGCTATCACCGGGGGGGAGCCGCTTGAGCAGCCTGAATTTCTCAAAAGCCTGCTGGAGGGGCTTAACGGCAGATTCAAGACGCTTCTCGAAACAAACGGAATCCTGCCGGACGCCCTCGCGCGGGTTAAGGATTCGGTGGATATAATCAGTATGGACTTCAAGCTGCCGTCCGTGACGGGGAAAGG
>JAKAHE010000150.1 GCA_021815285.1 Nitrospirota bacterium | reverse complement strand
GGCTTAAAATTCTTTCGGTAATAACAGACCCGAACATCGCGTATGTGCTGATGCTGCTCGGGATTATAGGAATCTTCTTCGAGTTGTCCAATCCCGGACTCATACTTCCCGGCGTCATAGGCGGCATATCGCTCGTCCTCGCCTTCTACGCATTTTCTACGCTGCCGGTAAACTACGCCGGATTCCTGCTTATCGCGCTCGCAATAATCATGTTCGTGGCCGAGATAAAAATACCGAGCTACGGGATGCTTACCGTGGGCGGGGTAATATCGCTTCTGCTGGGATCTCTCATGCTTATCAACACGTCCGTACCGTACATGCGCATATCGCTTGGCGTGCTGCTGCCGTCCGTGCTCGTCATTTCCGGGTTCTTTTTCATACTGGTGCGGACTGGGATTAAATCCCGCCGGTACGGGCATACCACGGGCAGAGAATCGCTTGTCGGTATGGCAGCTGAGGCGCGCACTGACATACCCGTGGGCGGGGAAGGAGACGTATTTCTCCAGGGCGCGCACTGGCGCGCGGTATCGGACGTCGAGGTTAAGGCTGGTGAAAATGTCAGGGTGCTGGAGGTAACCGGACTCCGGCTCAGGGTGGGAAAACCTTAAAAAAGGAGGGGATTATGTTGGGGATAGGCATTTCTGGTTTTGCGATTGCCGCAGCAATAGTAATCCTTATAGTTATAAATTCCATAAAGATTCTGAAGGAGTACGAAAGGGCGGTGCTCTTTACGCTTGGGAGGGTTGACCCGGAGCACGGCGTAAAGGGTCCTGGGATAGTAATAATCCTGCCGGTTCTCCAGAAGGCTGCGCGCGTGAGCCTCAGGACCGTAACTATGGACGTGCCATCGCAGGACGTCATAACGAGGGACAACGTAACCGTAAAGGTGGGCGCGGTAATCTACTTCAAGGTGATGGACCCAAGGAAGGCGATAATCGAAGTCGAGGATTTCTATTTCGCCACATCCCAGATTGCACAGACCACGCTCCGGAGCATACTCGGGCAGTCAAACCTTGACGACCTCCTTAGCAAGAGAGACGAGCTGAACATGGAGCTTCAGAAGATAATCGACCAACAGACGGAGCCCTGGGGCGTGAAGGTGACAAACGTCGAGGTGAAGAATGTTGACCTGCCCGAGGGGATGCAGAGGGCTATAGCAAGGCAGGCCGAGGCGGAGAGGGAGCGCCGGGCGAAGGTGATAAACGCGGAAGGCGAGTTCCAGGCCGCGCAGAAACTCGCGGACGCCGCAAAGATTATCCAGACGGAGCCTGCCGCGCTTCAGCTCCGGTTCCTTCAGACCGTGCTGACGCTCTCGGGAGACAAAAACTCCACGCTGATATTCCCGTTGCCGATAGACATTCTGTCGCCTATCATCAAGGGGCTTCAGAAGCATGAATAATAAGGACTGATATATCAACCGATGTCATTCCCGCGAAAGCGGGAATCCAGAGACTTTTATGCTGCTGGGCCCCCGTTTCCGCGGGGGCGACAAACTTTGAAACCCTTAGCATTATGGAATCCAAAAACGGTTTTCCCTTCGAGGTCCTTTTGAAAGCCGCGACACTCTTTTTCGCGGTGTTGCTCGCGGTTTTGACAGTCAGCAGCCTGTCGCTCATCTCCAGGACGAGGAAATATCTCGATAGCGAGATGAATAAGAGGCTCCTGAACGTTTCCGATATCGTCTCAAGAGAAATCCGCGACCGCTATCCGGAGTCCCTCAACGACCCCCGTTACCTTAACTCACTGAAGCAGCAGGAATCCCTGGCGAGCCTTATAATCCTCGACAGTGACGGCAGCATTATAATCGACATGTCGGGAAACAGGCACAGGGGGGAGCGGTTCGTTCCCAAGGGCATTACCGAACAGGAGTTCAACCTTGCCGTGAGCGGTAACGTGGAAATCTCTCCGATTTACAGGGATAAGAAATCAAAACTCTGTTCCGTTTATTTTCCGGTAAAAGACCCTATGGGCAGAATTGTCGCTGTCGGCGAGGCCGCTCTCGATGCCGGGTATATTGAAGACCTGACGCAGCAGGGAACGACTTATTTTATTCTGAAGTCCATGTCGATAGGGTTCCTGCTGCTGGCAGTATTGTATGTTATCAGGACTATGGCCGGCTCGCACAGGAAACTCCTTCAGATGGCAAAGGGCGCGCCGGTGGATGTAAGCCCGCAGAGCCGGGACGACATTTCGTTTGTCATAGACCCCTTTCCGCTTACTATCGCTTCCCTTAAAGAGAAGGAAAAAGAGCTTAACGAGCTTAGAAACATGGCCGAGGAACGCGCGCGCAGCGCCATAAGCATGAGCGAGACCATCCTGAAAAACATTCAGAGCGGCGTTATTACGTTCGATGCCGACGGGAGTGTGCTTACGGCCAACGGAGCCGCCGGGGCAATACTCGCAAAGGATGAAAATGCCTTGCCTGGGAATGTCTACTCAGAATTGTTCGGAGTCGGGAACTGGCTATCTGCGCTGGTGGAAATGGCTGTAAAGAAAGGACTGGCCCAGAACAGGTCTGAAGGCGAGATAAACACGCCTGCCGGGAGGCGCTGGATAGGCGCGGGGATTTCTCCGCTTCTGCGGGAAGAGGCGCCGGGCGGGGCGGTGCTCGTATTCACCGACATTACCGAGGTGAAGGAACTCCGGGAGATGATGGAGCTTAAGGAGAGGATAGCGCTCATGGGGGAGATGTCCGCGGGGATAGCGCACGAGCTCAGAAACCCCATGGGAGTCATATCCGGGTACGCGGATTTTCTGGCGAGAAGCTCCAAAGATTCTCCTTCCATCGAAGCGGCGCAGAGTATCCGCCAGGAGATAAAGGGGATGGACGACATTATCCGGGAATTTCTCAATTTCTCTCAGCCTACCGAACTGAACGTGACAGAGGTTGACCTGCCGGGTCTTATAGATGAATCATTCCGCGCGCTTGGGAACGACGGCGGAAAAGTAAAACGAGAGGCGCTTCTGGACGGTAATCTCCCGGCAATAGAAGGCGACGCGGTGTTGCTGCGACAGGCGTTTATAAACCTGATAAAGAACGCATACGAAGCCATGGACGGTGGGGGGAAGCTTACGATAGCCGCAGAGGTGGATAAAGGCGATGGCCCGGAGGCTGCGGAGAGGAAATTCGTCAGGCTGGATTTCAGGGATACGGGTTCCGGGATAGACCCTTCCGCCGCAGGAAAGATATTCACGCCTTTCTTTACGACGAAACAGCGCGGGACGGGGCTTGGGTTGTCTCTTGTCCAGAAGATAATAGTCTATCACGGCGGCAGGGTTACGGCGTCAACTTCCGGGGGCGGCGGCGCGGTATTTTCGATATATCTCCCGATAAAGGCTCGTTGAGGAAATGATGGCTGAAAGGTTCCGGATACTGATAATAGAGGACAAAAAGTCAATGGCGGAGATGCTGGCCAGAACATTCGAGGCCGAAGGCTACGACGCCGCGACATCCGGTACGGGCGAAGACGGGCTTTTAAAATTCCTCCATGACGGCGCTGACCTCGTCCTGACAGACCTGAAGCTTCCGGGGATGAATGGTCTTCAGGTTCTGCGCGCGCTTAAGGAAAAGAGGCCGTTGACGCCAGTTATAATGATGACCGCGTTCGGCAGTATCGAGACGGCTGTCGAGGCTGTAAAGGCCGGGGCTTACGATTTTCTTACGAAACCGTTCGATACCTCCCACATGCTGGCGCTTGTGGAAAGGGCGCTTGAGAGCGGGAAGCTTGCGGCGGAAAATCTGGTATTGAAGGAAGAATTCGCGCAGGAGCTTTCGTTTCCTATGATAATCGGTAAAAGCAAGGCTCTGACGGATGCTCTGGATCTCCTTAAAAAGGCCGCTCCCACAAAAGCGACCGTCCTGATAACCGGCGAGTCCGGCACGGGCAAGGAGCTTTTCGCAAAGGCCCTGCACCACCTTTCGCCCAGGAAAGACGGCCCGTTCGTGGCCGTGAACTGCGCGGCGATACCGAAAGACCTGCTCGAATCCGAACTCTTCGGGCACGAAAAAGGCTCTTTCACTGGCGCCGAGGCCAGGAGGCTCGGAAAGTTTGAGCTTGCCGACAAGGGGACGCTTTTCTTAGACGAGGTGGGAGAGATGGCCCTGTCGCTCCAGGCAAAGCTGCTCCGGGCCCTCCAGGGCGATATGATAGAGCGCGTCGGAGGCGCGGAGCCATTTTCCGTGGATGTGAGGGTAGTCGCGGCAAGCAACCGCGACCTTGAACGTGCCGTCCGTGAAGGAAATTTCAGGGAAGATCTGTATTACCGCCTGAACGTGTTTCCCGTGCGCATCCCACCTCTGCGCGACAGGCGCGACGACATCAGGATCCTGGCTGAATATTTCATTGGAAAATACGCGTCGGAGCTTAAGAAGGGGCGTTTCACGATTTCGGGAGAGGCGCTGAACTTGCTTTCCGAAATGGAATGGAAGGGTAACGTGCGGGAACTTGCAAATTGTATGGAGAGGGCGGTTATAATCGCGGACGGGGGAGAGATAGGCCCGGATCACCTTGGTCTTGCCAAGAAGACGGCGGACGACGAGCCGTCCGGCGGCCTCCAGCGGGCCGCCTCGGTTGCCGCAAAAGCGGCGGAAATAGAGGCGATAAAGAGTGCGCTTGCGGCCTCCGGCGGGAACAAGAGCCGGGCCAGCGAGCTTCTCGGCGTGAGCTACAAGACCCTGCTCACGAAGATAAAGGACTACGGTATTGGGTAGACCATTACACAACTCTATGAAATATATTACATATTATTAATGAAAATTAATTGAATAATCTTAAAAAAACCAATAAAATAAAGCCACTCCGCTTTTTCTGTGGAGTGGCATTTTTTTTGCTTGTTTAAAGTGGCAGGAGGGCCGGAATGAGGTTCATGAACGATAAACGGGGCGTAACCCTGCTGGAATTGATGATAGTGGTGGCGATTATGGGAGTGATGGCCACAATTGCAGTTCCGGCCTATTACGCATGGCTTCCAAAATTAAAAGTTGATCAGGCGATATTCCAGCTCTCCGATGACCTCCAGTATGCAAGATTGAGATCCATATCTGAAAACATCCCCTGGGAAGTCCAGTTCAACATTGCAAACAATTCTTACAGCATATACAGGGATCCGAATAATACCTTTGATCCTAATAATCCATCCGGCACCGCCTCT
>JAKAHE010000149.1 GCA_021815285.1 Nitrospirota bacterium | reverse complement strand
GCGTCCATATGCTGGCGCTGGTCGGCGAACATGCGCCGGACGCGGCCCAGGGCGCGATAGAGGCCGGAATGCCGGAGGAGAACATATTCATTGCGCCTGATCCCGGGAAGGCGGCGGAGATGGCGGCTGATTTCCTGAGGGCGGGAGACGTGGTGCTCGTTAAGGGTTCGCGCGGCTCCAAGATGGAACTCGCGGTGGAGAAGCTGAAGGCCGGGAGGATACACGCATAATGTTTTACAACCTCTTGTTTCCGCTTCACGACAAGATTCACGCCTTCAACGTGTTCCGCTACATCACGTTCCGCTTCGCCGGCGCGATGTTCACGGCCCTCCTTATAAGCTTCATCTTCGGCCCAGCCATCATACGCAAGCTGAAGGAGCTAAAGGTCGGACAGCAGGTCCGCTCGGACGGGCCCGGCACGCACCTCGGAAAGGCCGGGACGCCGACCATGGGCGGGATACTGATACTCATCGCCGTAACCGTCCCGACTCTTTTATGGTCCGACTTAACCAACCGCTACGTCTGGCTCGTGGTGGCGGGAACGCTCGCGTTCGGAGCGGTGGGATTCTATGACGATTATCTCAAGGTTGTGCGGAAGAAGAGCGAGGGACTTAAGGCCCGGTACAAGTTCGGATGGCAGGTGTTGATTGCGCTTCTCATAGGACTGCTTCTCTACTTCAACCCGATGGACCCGAACAGCACGGTGCTATTGATACCTTTCTTCAAGAAATGGATAATCAACCTTGCGTGGTTCTATGTCCCGTTTGTAGTGCTGGTGCTTGTCGGCTCGTCCAACGCCGTAAACCTGACCGACGGGCTGGACGGCCTGGCGATAGGTCTTGTCGGCATAGCCGCTGGCGCCAACGCCATACTCGTGTACGTTACCGGCAACAGGATATTCGCCAATTATCTTCAGGTGCTGTACATACAGGGGGCGGGAGAGCTTACGGTCTTCTGCGGGGCGCTCATGGGCGCGTCACTGGGTTTTTTGTGGTATAACTCGCACCCGGCTGAGGTATTCATGGGAGACGTCGGAAGCCTGAGCCTGGGCGGCGCGCTCGGAATGCTGGCCGTGCTGACGAAGCACGAAATAATACTGGTAATAGTGGGAGGCATATTTGTTGCGGAGGCGCTCTCGGTTATCTTCCAGGTAGCATCGTTCAAGAGCCGGGGCAAGAGGATTTTCAGGATGGCGCCCGTCCATCACCATTTCGAAGAGATTGGCTGGGCGGAGTCTAAGGTGATTGCGCGGTTTTGGATTCTCGGTATTATTCTTGCGTTGGTGGGCCTGAGCACGCTTAAACTCAGGTAGAAGGAAGATGTCATGAAGAGATTGTCGGCGCTGATTCTTTTTACACTCGTTCTATTAACCTCGCTTCGGCCAGCCCTTGCGGACGATAATTTTTCCGTAACCGCGGAGGGCGTCTGCGTGATGGACGCCGATACCGGCAAGGTCATAATATCGCGCAACCTCAATACGGAGTTCCCGCCCGCCTCATGCACGAAGGTGATGACGGCGATACTTACGCTTGAGCGTGCGAAGCTCTCGGACGTCTTTACCGTGAGCCGCTATGCGGCCTCGATGCCGGCCTCAAAGGTTTACCTGAGGCCGGGCGACAGGGTGACGGTACAGGCGCTCCTTTATTCATTGCTCTTAAAAAGCGCGAACGACAGCGCCGTCGTGCTCGCGGAAGGCATAGCTGGCTCCGAGCCGGCTTTCGCAAAACTCATGACAGAGAAGGCCCACGAGATAGGCGCGGTGGATACCAATTTCAGGAACGCCTCCGGCCTTCCCATAAGCGACCATTACACTACCCCGTACGACCTGGCCCTGATGCTCCGCTACGCCATGCACAACCCGACTTTCATGCAGATAGCCTGCACAAAATACGCGACGCTCAACATGGGCCGCAGGGACAAGATGCTCCTTAAGAACCATAACAGGATGCTCTGGTATTACGAGGGCGCGGGCGCGGGCAAGACGGGTTATACCCTTGCCGCCAGGCAGTGCTATGTCGGTGAGGCCGACTGCTCCAACACCAGGCTGATAGTCGCAATCCTGCACGGCGCGGACCTCTGGGGAGACACGAAGAAGCTCCTGGACAAGGGTTTTGAGCTGGCCATGAAAAACCAGACCCTGGCTCTTGGCGACACTCCGGATGCCGGGCGGATAATAAGGGCATCCTACAGGGTCAGAGAGAGGGTCAGGCATCGTGGAAGGAGGATCGTATCCACTCGGGTTTACAGGGTGAGACGCGGCGACACGCTGAGCAGCATCGCCCGCAGATACGGGATGAGCGCCGGGAAATTGGCAAGGCTGAACGGCCTGTCCCTGAAGTCAAAGATACGACCGGGGCGCAGGCTCAAGGTAGACAGGATACGTTACGTCAGGCACAAAAGGGGAAGGAGACACAGGACTTAGGCATGAATTTCAGCGGAAAGAAAATAACAGTCGCGGGCCTGGCCAGAAGCGGCGTGGGGGCGGCCAATCTCCTTGTCCGGCTCGGCGCCGACGTAACGGTTACGGACGTCAAGCCGGAAGCGGAGATTGCCGAGCAGATCCGGCGGCTTAGCCCGAAGGCAAGGAAGGTGCTGGGCTCGCATCCGGACGAGCTTTTCTCCGGCGCGGACATGGTAGTAGTCTCGCCGGGTATGCCGCTTTTCGCCCCGCCGATAAAAAAGGCGGTACTGGCAAACGTCCCGGTCATGGGAGAGCTGGAGCTTGCGTACCTGTATTCGGATTCGCCGTTTATCGCCATAACCGGGACGAACGGAAAGTCCACCACGACTACGCTCGTCGGAGAGATGCTGAAGGCCTCGGGGATGAATGTCACTGTGGGAGGAAACCTCGGCAACGCCCTCACCGAAGAGCCGGAACTCTTGAGAGGGCGGGACTACATAGTGGCCGAGGTGTCGAGCTTTCAGCTCGAGACCATCAAAAAATTCCGCCCGAAAATATCCGCGCTCCTGAATATCACGCAGGACCATCTCGACCGCTACCGCAGCATGCGGGAGTATGCGGCGGCAAAGGCCAGGGTATACAGAAACCAGACGCCGAAGGATTACCTGGTGGTAAACATGGACGACGCGCCGGCCGGCGCGCTGGCGGAAAAAGCTATGTGCAGGATAGTTCCGTTCTCGCGGAAGGAGTATCCGGCGGGCGGGGTTTTCATCAGGGACGGTGCGCTCGTAAGCGCAATGTCCGGGGCCGAAGAGAGAGTAATTGCGGCAAAGGATATAAGGATACGCGGCGTGCATAACCTCGAAAACGCGCTCGCCGCCGCCGCGATCTCGCTTGCCGCCGGGGCCGGGGCAGGCGCGGTGGAAAAAGTCCTGCGGGAATTTCCGGGTCTTGAGCACAGGCTGGAATTCGTGCGGGAGATAAACGGCGTAAGCTACATAAACGATTCCAAGGGGACAAACGTCGGGGCTGTCGAGAAGTCTATCGAAAGCTTCACCGAGCCTGTGATACTGCTCGCAGGCGGACTTGACAAGCACAGCGATTTCTCGCCGCTTAAGAAGCTTGTGCACGAGAGGGTGAAGAGACTCGTTCTTTTCGGCAAGGCCGCGGACGTGATGGGAGATGCGATCGGCGGCGAGACGGAGACCGTGCGCGCGTCGTCTCTGAAGGACGCCGTGTTGAAGGCGAAAGACGCGGCTGCAAAGGGCGACGTCGTGCTCCTCTCCCCCGCCTGCGCGAGCTTCGACATGTTCAGGGACTTCGAGGACAGAGGAAGGCAGTTCAAGGAGATTGTGCGGAGTCTTTAGTCTATGAAACTTAATCAAATCCGGGAAGACAGCATAATATTCTTCATAACGCTGATACTTTTGTCCTTCGGACTTGTGATGGTGTATTCCGCGAGCTCGGTAATGGCGCTCCGGTATCACAACGACTCCACGTATTATTTAAAAAAGCAGATTGTCTGGGCCGGGGCCGGGATGGCGGCCGGCCTGGCCGCGTGGAGGATGGACTACAAGATATTCCGGAAGCTCTCGCTGCCGGCTTTGTTTCTGTGTTTTATCCTGCTTATCATAACCCTTGTCGGGCCGGAGGTTAACGGCGCGCGCCGGTGGATAAGGCTCGCGGGGTTTTCGTTCCAGGCGTCGGAATTTACCAAGCCGGTACTTTTCACGTTCGTCGCCGCCTCGCTTGCAAAAAGGGCGGACAGGCTAAGCGATTTCTGGCACGGCATCGGGCCGTATCTCTTCATCTGCGGGACGCTCGTCCTGTTAATCGTCCTGGAGCCTGATTTCGGAACAGCCGCCGCGATATGCGCCGTTATATTCATGATGCTTTTCGCGGGCGGGGCAAGGCTGTCTCACCTGGGCGCGCTGGCACTTGGGGCAATTCCGGTTCTTTACTTACAGCTATTCAGAGTAGGCTATCGCAAAAGCCGTATTCACACCTTTTTAAACCCGTGGAACGACCCGCTTGGCGCCGGGTTCCAGACAATCCAGTCTTTCCTCGCGTTCGGCGGCGGCGGACTGACAGGCGTCGGCCTGGGCCAGAGCAGGCAGAAGCTCCTTTTCCTGCCGGAGCCGCACAACGACTTCATATTCTCGGTTATCGGCGAGGAATTCGGATTCGTCGGCGCGGCAGCCGTGGTCATGCTTTTTCTTATCTTTACGCTGTTCGGCATGAGGCTTGCGCTTAAGTGCAAGGACCCGTTCGGACGGCTCCTGGTTTTTGCGCTGACGCTGATGATAGGCTTGCAGGCCCTTATAAACATGGGTGTTGCGACTGGCGTGTTCCCGAACAAGGGTATGCCGCTCCCGTTCATAAGCGCGGGAGGGTCGTCGGTTTTCGTTGCGCTTTTGTCGGTGGGGATTATACTGAGCGTATCGCGCGGGAACCGCAGGCAGTACGATGCGGGAGCGGCGGCTAATTGAAAAGGATTTTAATCGCCGGCGGCGGCACGGGCGGTCATCTTTATCCGGGAATTGCGGTGGCGGCTGAGGCTGCGAAGGACGGCGTCGAAGTCTTGTTCGCCGGCACGGCACAAGGAATAGAGACGCGGGTTGTCCCAAGGGAGGGCTTCAATCTGAAGCTGATAGACGCAGGCAGGTTCAAGGGTATGGGCGCTTCACAAAAGATAAAGACGCTCATGTCCATTCCGGCTGGAGTTGCGCAGGCGGCGGGAGTGATCCGCGAGTTTAAACCGG
>JAKAHE010000148.1 GCA_021815285.1 Nitrospirota bacterium | reverse complement strand
TTCCGATCGCGCCCGGATTCGGCAAGCTTCCGAACCAGCTTTCCTACTATTTCGTGCGCGCTCCGAAACGGCACCCCGCGCGTGGCCAGCCAGTCCGCGAGGTCGGTCGCCGTGGAATAGCTCTCGCCCGCCGCCGCGACCATTTTCTCTTTCACGGGATCCATGCCCGCGATGATGTCCGTCATGGCCCGCAGGCTACCCCGGACCGTGTCTGCCGCGTCGAAGACCGGTTCCTTGTCCTCCTGCATGTCTTTGTTATACGCAAGGGGCAGGCCCTTCATCACCGTGAGGAGCGCGATCAAGTCTCCGTATACCCTGCCGGTCTTCCCGCGAACGAGCTCCGGGACGTCCGGGTTCTTCTTCTGGGGCATTATGGACGAGCCGGTGCAGTAGCGGTCGGGAAGGCTTATAAAGCCGAACTCGCCGGTAGACCAGAGCACCATCTCCTCTGCGAGACGGGAGAGATGCATCATGAGTATCGAGCATGCGGAAAGGAATTCGAGGTTGAAATCGCGGTCCGAGACCGAGTCCATGCTGTTATGCGTAGGTTCCTGGAACCTTAGCATCAGCGAAACGAACGAGCGGTCTATCGGATAGCCTGTCCCGGCAAGCGCGCCTGAGCCGAGCGGCATCCTGTCCCCGCGCCTGAGCGCGTCTGAGAACCTCCCGGAGTCCCTTTCCAGCATCTCGTAGTAGGCCATAAGGTGGTGCGAGAAGAGCACCGGCTGGGCGCGCTGCAGATGCGTATAGCCCGGCATGACAATGTCGATATGTTTTTCCGCCTTGGCGAGGATGGTTTCCTGAAGACTGTCTATGAGGTTAATGCACGCGGCGCACTCGTCTTTCAGGTAAAGCTTCACATCGAGCGCCACCTGGTCATTTCTGCTCCGGGCGGTGTGGAGCTTTCTCCCGGCGTCGCCCGTTTTCTCGACGAGGCGCGCCTCGATGTTCATATGGACGTCCTCAAGCTCAGTCTTCCAGGCGAATTCCCCGCGTTCGATCTCGCCCATGACCTCTTCCAGGCCGTGGACGATTCTGTCCGCCTCTTCGGGCGATATGATCCCCTGCCTGCCAAGCATCCTTGCGTGGGCGAGGCTCCCGGCGATGTCGTAGCGCCACAGCCTCCTGTCGAACGGAACCGAGGCCGTGAACTCCTCGACGAAACTGTCCGTCGGGCCTTCGAATCTCCCGCCCCAGGGTTTATCGGTCATGCCCCGCCCCCGAGCAGCGCCCTGATAAGTAACCTCAGAGCGTTAATCTTGATAAATCCTTCCGCATCCTTCTGGTCGTATACCGCCTCTTCGCCGAACGTGGCGAACTCAGGGTGATAAAGCGAGCAGGAGGACTTTCTGCCGACGACATCGCAGTTGCCTTTATAGAGCTTGAGCCTCGCCGTCCCGGTGACGTTTTTCTGCGTCTCGTCGATAAGCCCTTGCAATAGCTCGCGTTCCGGCGAATACCAGAAGCCATAGTATACCAGTTCGGCGTATTTCGGAACGAGCGAGTCCCGAAGGTGCATAACCTCCCTGTCGAGCGTGATAGACTCGACGGCGCGGTGTGCGGCGTGCAGAAGCGTGCCGCCCGGCGTCTCGTACACCCCGCGCGACTTCATCCCGACAAACCTGTTTTCCACCAGGTCAACCCGCCCGACGCCGTGCTCTCCGGCCAGCCTGTTTGCCTCCGCAAGGAGTTTTCCGGGGCTCATCCTGACGCCGTTTATCGCGACGGGGTTCCCGTTTGCATAATCCACCTCCACGTATACCGGCTTGTCCGGGGCCTCCTCGACTGGCACGGCCATGGTATACATGTCGCGCGTCGATTCCATCCACGGGTCTTCGAGTATTCCGCCCTCGTAGCTTATGTGCAGGAGGTTCCTGTCCGTGGAAAACGGTTTGCTCTTTGTGGCCGTTACGGGTATGCCGCTCTTCCCCGCGTAGTCTATCAGGTCCTCGCGGGACCTGAAATTCCATTCCCGCCATGGCGCGATGACCTTGACATCGGGCTTGAGCGCGTAATACGTAAGCTCGAACCGCACCTGGTCGTTTCCCTTGCCTGTGGCTCCATGGGAGACGGCGTCCGCGCCCTCGGCAAGGGCTATTTCTATCTGGCGCCTTGCGATGAGCGGCCTGGCGATTGAAGTCCCCAGCAGGTATCTGCCCTCGTACAGCGCGTTCGCCCGGAGCATCGGGAAGACGAAGTCCCGCACGAACTCCTCTTTTAGGTCTTCGATATATATCTTCGACGCGCCTGTTTTTATCGCCTTCTCGTTAAGCGGAGAGAGCTCTTCTCCCTGGCCCAGGTCGGCTGAGAAGGCTATTACCTCGCATCGGTAATTCTCGATGAGCCATTTTATTATGACGGATGTATCAAGCCCCCCGGAATACGCGAGGACAACCTTCCTGGCGCCTTTATCCACCTAATATCTCCTTACCTTACCCATCCCGGGGGCGCGCCAGCCTTCCTGGCCTCGTCCGGGAGGACGTTGTTTATCATGTTCTGCGCCTCGTCCATCTGCTTCTGCGCCTCGTCCATTTTGACCCGCGCCGCGCCGCGCAGGTCCTGGTACTGCGTAACCTGATAGTCGGAAACGGAACCTCCTCCGCTTACGCCCTGGAGCAGGCCGTTGTAGCGGTTCCAGTCGTCGCTCGCCTCCTTGTATTTGTCCGCCGCCTTCTGGTATTTTTTCTTCCAGCTCTCAAGCCTGGTCTTCCACCAGAACCGGTCATGGCCATAGTTATCCGTGCTATAGCCTGGGGTGGCCGGAGTGGCCGGGGTCGGGGCAGGCACAAACGGCCCCTGTTTTTTTACGGCCTCTTCTTTAGGCCTGGAAAACGTCTTCTGCACAGTTACGCCCTCTTCGTCCGCGTTCACCGTCTGTATGTCCCGTATCTCGCTTTTGCTTATGACAATCGCGCCCGAAGGGAGGATTATACGGACAGAGTGTTTGAGGACGGTATAGTTGTCCGTGGTAATCTTCCCGCCGCTTTTGAGCCTGATTACGAACTTCTCTTTTTTCTTCGGCTTGGCAGACTGCTCGAGCGAGGAAGCCGTATCCTTCGCCCTTCCCAGTATCTTGTCCACCAGACTGCCTATCTTGCTCTGTTGGCAGTAGGCGGCGCTCGGGACCAAAACCGCAACAAGTCCTAAAACAACCAGTAATTTCCTCATAATAGGGACCTCATTTTTAACTGTTTTTGGCAGTCCGGGAACCCTTTTCATTATACTCCAAGGCGGATTTTTTATGAATATCGGCCTGTTATAAGCAGTTCCAGAAGCGCTTTCTGCGCATGAAGACGGTTCTCCGCCTGGTCGAAAACGGCGGAATTTGCGCCCTCCAGGGCCTCGTCGGTTATTTCTTCGCCCCTGTGGGCCGGAAGGCAATGCAGGACGATGCAGTCGGGATTCGCCCTGTTTATAATCTCCTGGTTTATCTGGAATCCTTTGAAATGTCTCTGTCTTTTTGCTTTTTCCGACTCCTGGCCCATAGACGCCCAGACATCGGTATACAGAATGTCCGCCCCGGCGGCGGCAATCTCCGGTTCCCGCACAAGTTCCACCGCCGGTCGACCGGCTTCGGCCCTGGCTCCGCTTTGTCTCCGCTCCCTTCTTGCATGCTTCGCCCATGCGAGGACGCCGGGGTCGGGGTCGTAGCCCTCCGGGCAGGCAAGCGAGATGTCAACCCCGGCCTTGACGCAGCCCTCGATGAGCGAGTTCGCCATGTTGTTGCCGTCGCCTATGTAGGCAAGTTTAAGGCCCTGAAGCCTCCCGAATTTTTCCTTTATCGTCAAAAGGTCCGCAAGCACCTGGCAGGGGTGATGCCTGTCGGTGAGGCCGTTTATCACCGGCACGGACGCATACTTCGCCATCTCCTCGACGGACTCCTGAGAATAAGTCCGCACCATTATCGCGTCTACGTATCTTGAGAGCACCCTTGCCGTGTCCCTTATCTCCTCGCCCCTGCCTATCTGCGTGTCGGATGGGGAGAGAAATATCGCATGTCCGCCGAGCTGGGACATCCCTGCCTCGAAAGACACCCTCGTGCGGGTGGAGGATTTCTCGAATATCATGGCGAGAGAGCGGCCCTTCAGCGTAAATCTCTCTTCTCCCCTTGCATGTATGGCCTTTAAAAGCTCCGCCCGCTCCAGCACCTTGAAGAAGTCCTCATCCGGGAAAGAAGCCAGGGTCAGAAGGTCCTTAGTCATGGTGTAGCCTGCCTTCGAATATCTTGTCCAATGTCTCCACCAGCGCGTCTATCTCCTCTTCGGTAACGATAAGGGGCGGCACGAACCGGAGCACGCTGCCCATTGTCGAGTTTATAACGAATCCTTCGGAGAGGGCCTGCTTAACTATCGGCGCGGCGTCGAAATCGAGCTCCATGCCGATTAAAAGCCCCCTGCCTCTTATGTCCTTGACGAAATGATACTTCTCCTTTAGCTTTTCAAGCTCCTTTACAAAATATTCCCCCATCCTCGCGCAGGAGCCTATAAGCCAGCCGTCCTCGAGTATGGCTTCAAGCGAGGCTAAGGCCGCCGCGCAGGCGAGCGGATTGCCGCCGAATGTCGAAGCGTGGTCGCCCGGAGAAAAAGCCTCCGCCGCCTTCTCGGTCGCAAGGCAGGCCCCGATTGCAGTCCCGCCGCCAAGGGCCTTGGCAAGAGTCATTATGTCCGGCTTTATGCCGAAGTGTTCGTAGGCGAAGAGTTTCCCGGTGCGTCCCATCCCGGTCTGCACCTCGTCGAGTATCAGCAGAAGTCCCTTCTCGTCGCAGAACGCCCGGAGATTCCTGAAATAATCCTCGGGCGGAACGTTTACTCCCCCCTCGGCCTGGATAGGCTCCATCATAACCGCGCAGGTCTTGTCGGTTACGGCGTCTTTTACCGCCTTCATATCCCCGAACGGGACGTATTTGAAACCGGGCAAAAGCGGCGTGAAGGCCGTCTGGAACTTCTCCTGGCCGGTCGCGGTTATAGTGGCCATGGTCCTGCCGTGGAACGACCTGAGCGCGGTGATAATCTCGTATCTTTGCCCCACCATGTTCTCTTTCGCATACTTCCGGGCGAGTTTTATGGCCGCCTCGTTCGCTTCGGCCCCGGAGTTGCAGAAAAACACCCTGTCCGCGAATGAGTTCTGGCACAGAGCCTTTGCAAGCTTTATCTGCGGCTCGATATGGAAGTAGTTC
>JAKAHE010000147.1 GCA_021815285.1 Nitrospirota bacterium | reverse complement strand
CTGGACTTGAGGGGTGAGCTTATGGTAATATCGCAGTTCACGCTATATGGCGATGCAAGGAAAGGCCGAAGGCCATCATTTTCCGGGGCTGCAAAAGGTGAGCGCGCAGAGGAGCTTTACGAGTATTTCATCTACAGGGCGAAAGACCTTAAGATACCCGTATCGCAGGGGCGTTTCGGGGAACACATGGAAGTGATGCTTGTTAACGACGGGCCGGTAACAATACTCTTTGACAGCGGGAGGCTTTTTTAAAGAAAATTATTGCCGAGGGATTAAAAGAGCGCGGGAATTAGGCAGGGAAAAACATCAATCTGGAGGTATTTTAGTGCCTAAAATCCTCATTGTAGAAGACGAAGAGAGCGTAAGGCAGGCGCTTGTCAAGATCCTCGAAAATTTCGGGCATAAGGTTCTGGCGGCGGCGGATGCCAATGAAGGGCTTGAAAAATTTAATGACGACGTAGACATAGTATTTACGGACCTGGGCCTGCCCGGTCTGTCCGGCTGGGATGTGGCGCGGGCCATAAAGAAAAAGACCACAAAGGTCCCGGTAGTGCTGCTTTCCGGATGGGATATCGACACCGAAGACAAATCATTAAGAAAGCTCGTTGAAAAAGTATTGCCAAAGCCCGTAAAAATAAAAGAAATGCTTGACACAATCGACCAACTGGCAATAAAACCGGAGGCAAAAGTTTGAGTGAACAAAATGACGACATTCTTCAGATATTCAGGCAGAAGGGCGCCCTTCTCGAGGGGCATTTCCTGCTTTCGTCCGGCCTGCACAGCCCCACCTACCTCCAGTGCGCCCTGGTGCTCCAATACCCGGATATAGCGACGGAGCTTGGATTCAAGCTTGGGAGCCATTTCCGCTCCGAGAAGATAGACCTTGTAATCGCTCCCGCGCTTGGCGGCATAATCGTCGCGCAGGAAGTCGCAAAATCCCTCGGCGTGCGGGCCATTTTCGCCGAAAGGGTGGAAGGGAAGCTTACTCTCAGGCGCGGATTTTCCATAGCCGATGGAGAAAGGGCGCTCGTCGTGGAGGACGTTATAACCACCGGCGGCTCTACCCGCGAGACTATGCGGGTAGTCAGGGAATCCGGCGGCATAGTCGCCGCGGCGGGGGCCATTATAGACAGGAGCGGCGGCAGCGCTGAGCTTGACGTCCCATACAAGGCCCTGGTAACCCTCGCCATAGAAACATTCCAGCCAAAGGACTGCCCGCTCTGCGCGCAGGGGCTCCCGGCAATAAAACCCGGAAGCAGAGGCCTGAAAAAATAGATTATGAGCCTTACGTCCAGGGACGAATTCCTTAAAAACGCTGACAAGGGGCTTCTAAAGCCCCTTTGTTTTATGCGGGATATGCCGCATTTCAATCCCTCCCGCGCTTTCGCCGCGCTGCTCGAAGACAAAAACCCATTCCTGCTCGAATCCGCGCGCGTAAACCCAGTCACCGGCAGGTATTCCTTCATGGGGTCTGACCCCTTTATGTCATTGAAATGCAAGGGAAATAATATCGAGATAACCAGGGCCGGCAAAAGGTCGGTCGCAACGCGCCCGCCGCTTATTAAACTCCGGGAGCTCATGTCCGGTTTCAATGTAGATAAAACTCAAGGATTACCGCCGTTTACGGGCGGCTGCGTGGGTTATCTCTCCTATGACTTCGTGCGAAATTTCGAGCAAATTCCAGCGCTTGCGAAGGACGATCTGGGCATTCCGGACGCGCATTTCATTTTCGTAGACCTGCTCTTAGCCTTTGATAACATTGATAAAAAGCTCTTTGTAATCGGGACTCCGGGCGTGGCGGAGACGGGTCTGGGGTATTCCGTGCCTGAGAGTGATAAGTGGCCGGAATTATACGATAAAATGGTCGAGAGGATGCGCGCGCTGGAGGAAAAAATCCTATCCCGCGAAGGGGGTGAAATATGCGATAATTCCGCCCCGGCTGCGACAGCATGCGCCGGGAATCGTCCCGCCGATTTTCCGGTTGCCCGTCCCGGCGCGAGGACGGCAATCCCCCTGATTTCAAAGGACGCCTACAAACAGATGGTGCGCCGGGCGAAGGAGTATATCGCCGCCGGGGACATATTCCAGGCGAACCTCTCCCAGCGCTTGATGGCCGACGTAAACGGCATCAACCCATACAACATATACCGGGTTCTAAGTGAAGTCAATCCCTCGCCCTTCGCATGTTACCTCGATTTCCCGGAGGTGAAGATAATAAGCTCGTCCCCGGAGCGGCTCGTGCGGCTGGAAGATGGCCGCGTCGATACCCGCCCCATCGCCGGGACGCGGCCAAGGGGCAGGGACAAAAACGGCGATAATGCCATGCGCGCCGAGCTTCTCTTGAACGAAAAGGAGCGCGCGGAGCATATAATGCTCATAGACCTTGAGCGAAACGACATAGGCCGCGTGTGCGATTACGGGAGCGTCCACGTTGACGAGCTGATGGTTACGGAGGACTACTCCCACGTCATGCATATCGTCTCGAACGTTACCGGGAAGCTGGCGGAAGGGAAAGACACCTTCGACGTGATACGGGCGACATTCCCCGGCGGGACGATTACAGGCGTGCCGAAAGTTCGGTGCATGGAGATAATCGACGAGCTTGAGCCTGTTGCGCGCGGGCCGTATACCGGCTCCGTCGGCTACATCGGCTACAACGGCAACATGGATTTCAATATCATAATCCGCACGTTCGTGGTAAAAGACAACAAGGCATACGTCCAGGTCGGCGCGGGGATAGTGGCGGACAGTGACCCGGAGCGCGAATACTACGAGACGCTTCATAAAGCCGAGGCGCTGATAAAGACGCTGGAAAAATTGCAATGAATCTGTTGATAACAAATTACCATCCGCACGGCGGGGGCGGACATACTACATACATACTCTCCCTCGCAAAAAACCTGCGGAAGCACGGCATAATCCCAATCGTCGCCTGTCCAGACTCAAGCCGGTTATACAGTCTCATGGCGCGTGAAGGTCTGAAGGTAATAGCCTGCGATTTTCCGAACAAGTTAAAAGAAATGCGGGGAGTAGCCCGCGCTGTTAAAAATATGCGCCTCATAATCAGGGATAATCACATAGATTTGGTCCATGTGAACGGCTCGCCGGACCACTGGATATTGGCATATTACAAGGTCCTGTTCGGGTCTGACATACCTGTAATAAGGACCCGGCACGGGATGCAGCATGTCCCGGACAGCCTGGCCGCAAAATTCATGAACGGCTTAATATCGGCCACCATAACGGTCTGCGACGCACAACAGAAGATATATTCGGGACAGCGCGCCTTCCGGGGGCACAGAATATTCGTCATACCAAACGGAGTTGACCACAGACATTTTTCGCCGCGCCCCGCCAGCAATGAAATCAGAGAAAAATACGGGATAAAGGACGGCGACCTGGTGATAGGTTCGACTGCCGGGATAGCCTGGTACAAGGGCGTCCCTGAATTTCTGACCGCGGCCGCCCCCGTGATAAAAAACAAACGCTTCATAAAGATAATGCTGGTTGGAGGCTCCAACCCGGAAAATCCTTACAGGGCCTTGACAGACAGACTCGGCATCTCCGAAAATATTATATTTACCGGGTTCCAGACCGACGTAAGGGAGTATATATCGGTGTTTGATATAGGTTTTGTATTCTCCAAGTCGGTTGAAACCATCTCTTATGCCGCAAGAGAAATGATGATGATGGGCAAGCCGGTCATTGTGTCGGATTTCGGCGGACTCCCGGAAAACATAACCGATGGCGTAGACGGATTTGTCATAAAAGGAATGGACGTGAAGCTGCTTGCCGATACGCTTCACAAGATTTCAAATAACCGAGACCTGGCGGCGGAGCTTGGCCGCAAGGCAAGACAAAAGGCTGAAGCGGCGTTCAAGGAGGACGACTTTCTCGAAAGCACTGCTGCGGCGTACGAGAATTGTCTATCAAACATGCAATAGCGCTTTTCCATAACCTGTTCTTCCTTGGAATATTTTCTTTCTCATACAACTCTACCCTTAAGCTCACCAGGCGAGGACGCCACGTGCCCGAAGCGTTAAGACGGAGTGAATAAGCATCACACCTTAACCCCAACCGCCATCTCCGTCTCCTTAAGCTCTTTTATGCGGTCGCGTATCTCAGCCGCGCGCTCGAACTCAAGCTCCGAGGCCGCCTTCTTCATCTCTTTCTCAAGGCCAGCGATAATACCGGGAATCTCCTCAAGCGGTATCTCCTGAGCCGCCTCTGCAACCTCCGCAGGTACGGTGAAATAATCGGCCTCATATACCGAGCGCAGGACGTCTCCGATGTTCTTTTTGATGCTCTCCGGCGTTATGTTGTGAAGCTCGTTGTAGGACCGCTGTATCTCCCGGCGACGGTTAGTCTCATCGATTGTTTTCCGCATGGAATCCGTAATCGTATCGGCGTAGAATATAACCTCGCCGTTCACGTTCCTCGCCGCCCGACCCGATGTCTGTATAAGCGAGCGCGCCGAGCGCAGGAAACCTTCCTTGTCGGCGTCGAGCACCGCGACGAGCGAGACCTCCGGAATATCCAGGCCCTCGCGCAGGAGATTGATGCCGATTAATACGTCGAATTTGCCGAGCCTTAAATCCCTGATTATCTCCACCCGCTCAAGCGTCTCTATGTCCGAGTGCAGATACCGCACGCGCACGCCGAGTTCCTCGTAATAAGCCGTCAAATCCTCCGCCATACGTTTCGTGAGCGTCGTAACGAGCACGCGCTCTCCTCGCTCAGCGCGCGCCTTTATTTCGTCCAAGAGGTCGTCCACCTGGCCGCGCACCGGTCTCACCGTAATCTTAGGGTCCATAAGCCCTGTCGGGCGTATAACCTGCTCGACTATGGCCCCGCCGGTCTTCTCAAGCTCGTACGGGCCGGGCGTCGCGGAAACGTAAATCGCCTGCGGGACGTTGTGCTCGAACTCGGTAAAGTTTAACGGTCGGTTATCGAGTGCGGATGGAAGCCTGAAGCCGAACTCTACGAGCGTAAGCTTCCGTGAGCGGTCTCCGTTATACATCCCGCCTATCTGCGGGACGGTCACGTGTGACTCGTCGATTATTACCAGGCTGTCCTTCGGGAAGTAGTCCATCAATGTCGGCGGAGCCTCGCCGGGCTTTCTGCCAGTCAGGTGCCGGGAGTAGTTTTCTATTCCCTGGCAGTATCCGACTTCCTTTATC